>CAZQSL010000241.1:0-1533 GCA_964595945.1 uncultured bacterium | reverse complement strand
CTAAGGAAATCGTGCCGCAGGAATCACAGGCTGGCGAATCGGATGTGGACTTCCTGAAGAAGCTGGCCCGCAAGGAGAACTTCGTGTTTCGCGTGAAGGGCAGCGTGATGCAGTTCAGAAAGGCTCCCGATCTCGACGATCAGTCCGCAGTCGCTTCTTTCGACTACCGGATCGGCAACCACCTCGTCAAATCGTTTTCACCAAGATACGCCAGCGACGAAACAGGCAAAGATGTTGAGGCTGCAAATATAAACAGCAAGTCAAAAAAGACAATTAAATCAAACTCGAAAATAAGCGCCGCAAAACCACAGGGCAAAACGCCGAGCGGGACTCTGAATAGAGCGCCGTCATCTCCAACTGGAGTTGCGTAAATGAAAGCTGTAACAGCACAGAAACGGGGAAGCGGCGATTCCATCCCGTCCGGTAAATCCGGCGGCAGTGTTTCCGGTGTCGGTACTGGCGGCGGCAAGAGTGAAGTCGAGACCACGCACCATCTGAAAGACAACGCTGCTGGCGGCGCGCTTCCTGACACGCAGGACGGCCTCGACTCCGCAACCGCTGCCAAGCATTACACGAATGAAAAGGCGATGGAAGGCACGCTCGAACTTGAACACGGCATGCCGTCCATTAACGCTGGCGACAAGATCACCATTCGTGGAGTCGGCCCAATATTCTCAGGAGACTGGATAGTGAAAACACACACACTGAAAGTCGGCTCCGATGGATGCCACAGCAGCCTTGAACTCACAAGAAACGCCGCTGGCAACTCGTCGAAGTCGGAGCCGAACAGGAAATTTGACCCCGGCAAAAAGCAGGTGTCTCCCAAGCCGCTGGGCGCGTCGCAGAAGACCAAATAATAAGGAATAGAATAGTGCCGTCATTTATCGGTAAATTTCGCGGTGTTGTCATGGACAATCGCGACCCGGAACATCGCGGACGCCTCAAGTGCAAATGCCCGCAGGTGTTCGGTGAAGATGATGTTCTCGACTGGGCGCTCCCGTGTGTTCCTTACGGCGGCGACTCCGGCACTGGGTTCTTTTCTATCCCGAAGAAAGACGCATCCGTGTGGATTGAATTTGAACAGGGTGACGTGAACCGCCCCGTGTGGGTCGGCGTGTGGTGGGCAGCGCCGGAGGACAAAACTGAAGCAGCAGATGTGACACATAAAAAAGAAAAGGCGCAAAGTGGATTCTGGGACGAGGCCGAAACAGGAGACGCAAAGCGTGAAGCGCCTGACAACCACGCGTGGCAGACAAAAACCGGGCACCGCATCGAACTTGACGATACCGACGGCCAGACGAAGATCAAGATCACTGATCGCAAGGGCCAGCATATACTCATCCGCTCCGAGGACGGCAAAGAGAAAATTTACCTGAAAGACGCGTCAGATAACCGTTTCATGCTCGACGCCACGAACGGCTCGCGCCGAATTCTCATGCAGGATGGTGCGGGAAGTGTGGTTCTGCTGGACTCCGAAAAAGGCGATGTTTATATCGCGTCCGCCAAGGATTTGACTCTGATCGCCGGTGAAAA
>CAZQSL010000240.1:0-1546 GCA_964595945.1 uncultured bacterium | reverse complement strand
CATGCCCCTTGCCGATGGACTTGAAGTCGCCGACATAATCCACCTTGTATTTCTCGCAGATGTGGCGGCATGCGAACATGTAAAGGTTGTTCACCGTGTCGATGACCACGGTCTTGAAGTCGTGATCCTCGCTCGCGACAGCATTGCAGAAATCAATGAAGTCCTGCCAGCAGTGAATCTGCACCTGATGAACCTCAAGTTGGCCGAGTCCAGGCTCGGTGGCAGCGAAGATGACATTCGGCAACTGCGAGCAGATGGTCGACTTCCCGATCTTCTTTTTCCCGTGAATTAATACGGTCAAATCCTGCAGGTCTGTTTTTCTGGGTGTTGGCTTTTTGGGCAAAGTGATAGCCATGAAAGTGCTCCTTTCGGTGTTTTTGCTTATGATTTGCTCGTGAAAATTACGCAAACATCAGTTCCGGCGCTGGCGCGGCGTCATCCAGTTCCAGATGAGGCGGGCCAGTGCGGTAGCGGTTTTCAATCACATTGGGATTGCCTCCCGAAACGCATATCGGAAAGAACCGGCACGGACGATGATAGAGAAAACACACATCGGTGTTCATGTACCAGCGGTCGGTGCGGCGCGCGATGAGAAGCTGCTGGCAAAGTTCCCATATTTCCGCCGTCAGCGTTTCATACTGGGCGCGCGGGATGTAGAGAAGCTCACGATGAAACATGTCTGGCTCGCCATATTTCTCCGCAAGCCGCGCCGTGAACTCCTCATCGCTTTCCGGCATTTTGCGCTTCGCCGTGCTCTTGCCCGTCTTGGATTTCGCGATCAGGTCGGCGCGCCGCGCCGCAAATTCATCTTCCGTTTCTCCCTTGCCCTGTTTCATCAGTGACTTCGCTATCACGTTGTAGATGACGCCGGCGATCCTGATGCCCATTGATTGCTCGATGTAGTGGGCGTAGAGCGTGACCTGAAAATCGAGCGGCAGCTTTTCGATGTAGGCGCGATCAATGGTCGAAGCAGTCTTGTGTTCGAGCAGGAAATATTCGCCGTTGCGCACGACAATACCGTCCACCTTGCCGCGCATGAAAAAACTGCGGCTCGCCGCGCCTGTGTCTGGATTGATGATGGGCGATTCAAACTGGCGCTCGACAGCGACAACATCGAAGTCTTCCGATGGGTAGCGTCTTATATAACCAGTGATCATGGCACGCAGAAGAAGCCAGTCACGCTTCACACGCTCATCCGTCTCGCGCTCCGCAAACGCCTTGTCGATGTAGTCGTAAATGGACGCAATCACCAGTTCGTCACTGGGGATGACCCCACACAGCAAGCCGGATTCAGCGCATCCGCACACATCGCCCGCGTCTGCTCTATCGCTTCCACGCAAGTTGTCCTTCATGGTGCTTACATCTACGTTTCCGCACTTACACACACCACACTTCCCGTCGCAACCGCATCCTTCACCGCCCCCACCATCAGAATCCCGCTTCGCAATGTTTCGCCCATGCCACATCTCAAGCGCGCCATGCATAACAGTGCCGAGATATAGCGCCTCCGCATCCTCAAGCGGCTTCAACCCCATCACATATCGAA
>CAZQSL010000239.1:0-1548 GCA_964595945.1 uncultured bacterium | reverse complement strand
GACCGCGCGAGGATTGTGAAAACGGATGTGCTCGTCGAGTCGCACGACAATCTCGTCATGAATCAAACAGATGCCAACTACGCGCCTAAGATCGTTAACGGCAGATCGGACTACATCCGGCTGACCCTTAACTCCGAGAACACGAGCGCTTCGCAGGACAGTCTTCCCGCCGAAACCATCATGACGCTTACTGGCGGGAGCGATGGCCTTACCGGTCTCACGGTCAGCGATTACGTCGGCAGTTCGGCAGGCAGAACCGGCGTTTACTCGTTCGACCCTGTCGATGAGATCAACATACTCGCGTGCCCCGGTGTCACTTCACTTGAGGTACATAACGCGCTCTGCACTTACGCCGATGACCGCAGGGACATTTTTTCGATTCTCGATCCGCCGCAAGGGTTGACAGTGTCGGAGATCAAGGAATACGTGCAGGACACGGCGGCGTTCAGCTGCAATTATGCAGCGATCTATTACCCGAATCTCATCATCACCGACCCGCAGACAAGCGACTCCATGATCATGTCGCCATCGGGACAGCTCGCGGGAATCTATGCGAAAACAGACGTCGTGCGTGGCGTCCACAAGGCTCCAGCTGGTATCGAAGATGGCGTTTTCAGCGATGTCATCGGTCTTGAGTACACGCTCGACAAGGGGCAGCGCGACATCCTTTATCCGGCACGCATCAATCCCATCATCAAAAAGCGCGGCGTTGGGTTCGTCGCGTGGGGCAACCGCACCGTGTCCGCATTGTCCGACTGGCGCTCGATCAATGTGCGCAGGCTTTTCCTCAATATCGTCGAGTCAATCGCGGAAGGCACTGAGTGGGCTGTATTCAAACCGAACAATCAGGAACTGTGGCGCAACCTTCGCACTTCCATAACGCTCTTCCTGAAACAGTACTGGCGTGAGGGAGCATTTTTTGATGGAGGCACGGGGCGTTGGCAGGATGCTTTCTATGTGAAGTGCGACGGCGAACTCAACACGCAGTCCGTCATCGACCAGTACAAGGTCGTCACTGAGATCGGCATCGCGCCGACGAAGGCCGCCGAATTCGTGATCTTCCGCATCAGCCAGTGGGACGGCGGACGGCTGCTGGAGGAACTATCTTAATGCGAGGTGATATGTAATGCCCATTCAGGGAACATCCATAAATTACTGGGATCGCTATTCGTTCGTCGTGCAGATCGACGGCGTGGTGCGCGGCGCGTTCAGCAAGTGCGGCGGACTCAAGGCCGAGGTCGAAGTCATCGAATATTCCGAAGGCGGCGCGCTCACTCCTCACAAGCAGCCCGGCACCGTGAAGTTCGACGACATCGAGCTTGAGCGAGGCATGACAGACGATGATGATCTCTACAAGTGGTTCAGCGAAATCTTCAACCATTCGTCCGGTACTGGCTCCGCTGACGAAAACAGCTACAAACGCAAGGTGACAATCATCCAGAAGGATCGTAGCGGAGCCAAGCTCGCCCGCTGGATTATCCCGAAAGCGTTTCCGTCAAAATTCGAGACCGACGATTGGGACAACAGTTCCGACGAACATCAGATCAC
>CAZQSL010000238.1:0-1549 GCA_964595945.1 uncultured bacterium | reverse complement strand
TGCAGAAGATGATTGTCATGCTGAAAGAAATCAAGCAGATTGCCCGCGACATCCTAAATTGGATTTTTAAAGATTGGCAGGAGCGCAAGGGCTATGAAGAAAAGTCCATTAACTACATTTTCAACGACCTCGATCTCACGAACGAAGTCGATCTTAAAAAGCTCTATATCGAACTTTACGACCGCAAGCTGATCTCCCGCAACAGCCTGCAGATCAAGATGGACCTGAATCCGGAAGTCGAAACATCGCATCTCGAAACCGAATCGCACGAAGCCATCGCCATCAGCGACCCCAAGATCATCATCGACATGGTGAACGCCGGAATCATGTCCGTCGAGGTCGCGCAGGAAAAACTCGGACTTGATAAGCAGAAGAATAAGCAGGCTGTGGCAAGTTGGGATTATGCTCCGCCGGTGTTAACGGCTTCGGTTGCAAGCAGTGAAGTGATTTGCGATGACTGCGCGTTCTTTGATTCTGAAAACAACCGGTGCGATGTGACAGGCAGCGAAACGCTTTTCGACAGTATCACCTGTCGTTCATTCGAAAAGAAACTGGCAAAGGCGGCGTGCGCATGCAGGCGGTAGCCACAGACAAAACCCTTCGCGACCGCATCATCGAGGCGACTCTCGTGTCCCTGCGTGACCGCGACCTGTATGCCGAGCAGACTGTGGCTCGCGTCCTGGACTCGCTGCAAAGCGCAGAAAAGGACGTCAAGGCGGCGCTTCTTCAGTACGCGAATATCGGATCGCTGCCTGATGGCAAAGCCGTCAATCAGGCATCGCTTCGCAAACTTCAGTGGCAGCTTCAGACCCGCATACGCAACCTGAAGGATACACACACGCTCATCATGAAAGAAGCCACGAAGGGAAGCTACACGGCTGGCATCCATCACGGCATCGGCGACCTCGTTCGCGCAAAGCTCCCGTTCTATCGCGACCTTACGGACGATGGCATCAAGCAGTGCGGCAGCCGCCTCTTCACACTCATTGACCGTGACGCGCTCGATTTCCTCGCCAATTACAACGTGCAGCTCGCTGGCGACGTGTCGCGTGAACTTCTCGATGGCATCAACCGTGCCATTATGACAGGCATCGCGTCCGGCCACAGCGTACCAGAAATAGCGAAGAACATCGGGCATGTCGTGAAAGACCCCGACGAATTCCGCAAGGCCGGGAAGACGGTTTTCAAGACTGCGCAGTTCCGCATGGAGATGATCGCCCGCACTGAAACGCTTCGCGCACACAATCAGGGGCGGCTCAAGTTCTACAACACAGTCGGCATCACGCGCGTCGAGTGGATGGCGGTCGGCGACGAACGGTCGTGCCCGATATGTAATGAACTCGACGGGCAAGTGTTTCCGATAGATAAAGTGCCGAATATTCCTGCTCATGTTCACTGTCGCTGTCAGGTACTGAATGCCTATCCCGACACCGTGTGTGGCGCGCCGAAACTGGCGACGAATGCCTCTGTCACGCAGTCTTACTGCATACTACTCCCGCAGGCAATCGAGCAGATGGCAAAGGACAAGCAGTCGGAAGCAATCAAGGTC
>CAZQSL010000237.1:0-1594 GCA_964595945.1 uncultured bacterium | reverse complement strand
CGCTGTCGGAAACGGCACTATCTGAAGATTCCGGTGTGGTTGCTGGCTGTGCATTTTGCGGTCTCCCTCCCTTCATCTCTGACTTCGGAAGCGGGATAGTCGCGATGAACCCTTTGCCCTGCGCCCAGACGAGCAGTTGTTTCAGCACTCTTTTTGTCTGAGTCACCGTGATTTCTGATTTTGCTTTCCCGTTCGGTTTCTTGAGGAGTTCGTCTGATTTGTAGTACATCCCGATGACAGGCGGGTTGAGTGTCGAAAGCACTTTGTCGGCACCGAAATACTGAACCGCCGTTTCGAGACATCGCCCATACACCTCTACCGTCCGCTCGTTCTTGCCCTCGTCCTTCAGGTACTGAAGGAATGCTGGCACCGCCTTTTCAAACGTCATGTCTCTGCCTGTGGTTTTACTTTTTTTCGCTGCCATGCTAGTGGCCTCCCGTTTTATTGTTTTGGTTTGAAAACCATGATGCTTCCTGTACCTTCGAGTGGTTGCCATTTGCAATCGACGTCGACCGGTTCGCCGGGGAGGATGTCCAAATCCCCGAAAAGCGGATCGCAGGTAATCCAACTCACGCGACCATCTTTGTGTATCGGCCGCACTTCCACTCTGTCTACTTTCTTCATGCCTCCGGCGGCTTCGATGGCATCGTCTGTTTTGAGATAAGAACATGCGTCACCGTTCTCGTCGGTGCGTGTTCTTTCATCGCAGCGACAATTATTACAAGGTCAAGTTTCTGTTCTTTGCCGGTGTATCGTGCCTTGCGTCCGATGAACTTTTCCATGTTGGTGTGCCTCCGTTGTCCATGTTTTTGTCGTTTGCACTCACATGTTTGCTCTTGTTCGGACATTAACCAAGCCATTATTTCAGAAAGATTCGGATGTCGCAGATCACGATTTTCAAAGCTCGCTACCCCTTACAAAGGGCAAATGCAATCAGTTTTTTTATCGCGTCCAGACGCCGGATTATCGGAGTGAGATTTGAACCAAGTCGAAATGCCAAAAGACCACCGAGCCATCGGGCGCATCCTTCGCAGCCCGCGACTATGGGGCGAACACTACCTTCATAACCGTGACGGCAGCCCGCGCGGTTACTGGCCGCACCAGATTGATGACCTCGAATGTCCCGCGACGAACATCATCCATCTTGACGGGCGTGATTCGGGCAAGACGATCTCGCTATCCACACTTGCTCTCCACCACGCATTTGTCCGCATGGGTGGCAGCGTCCTCGTGGCGGCTCCGCATCAGGGGCCGGTCGATACAATCATCGAGGAAGTTGAGTATCAGATCGAAGCCAGTCCTGACCTGCAGGCGAGCATCGCTGTCAATTCGCAGGGCCGTCAGAAGATCACGCGGAAGCCTTACTTCAAGATCGAGTTCACGAACGGCTCCATCATCTACTTCAGACCGGCTGGCGCTTATGGCGATCCATTCCGGTCACTGCACGTCAATCTCGTACTTGTGGACGAAGGCGCGTGGCTGACAGAAAAAGCGTGGAAGGCGCTGAGGCAATGCCTGAAGGCTGGCGGGACGATGCGGATTTACTCGACGCCCAACGGTCTGCGCGATACGACGTACTACCGGCTCACCGGCT
>CAZQSL010000236.1:0-1706 GCA_964595945.1 uncultured bacterium | reverse complement strand
CCTCATTGTGACGGAACCGGCGAAGTTGAAGAGTAAATGGCTTTATGCCTGGTAATAACTTTTTAGTATAACATCAGGTCATATGGTTATGTGGCTTAATATGCACCTAATACTTTGTTAGATTATTTTTCAGAATCATGAAAAAAAATTTTTAGTTCTGCCGTCTATACTGTTAGAAGTCGCAAACAATTGCGAGGAAAGAGTCATGCTCTCATAACATCCATGTCCGAATCAGGGAAAAGCGCTACGTAAACGATGGTGTATTACTGCGTCTCGTTGCGCCGGTCTCTGAATTTTGACAACGGATGTGGTTCGCCGCTGGGAGGGCATGATGGCTCCGTGCAGCCCGGTGTTATGCCGGACTTGTGACTGAGTTCAACAGCCCTTGTGCCAGATGGCGTGAGGGGATGCGACAAACGCCCCACCATACACCCTGAATAGCAAGTTGTGCTTGTGTTTTGCTGTGCATCTGCACTATCCGTGTGCCTGTCAATTTATCACCGGTTTTCATTGCAGTGAGCCAACATGCCGCCGCCAGTGTGCGCACAGTCAGTCGAAAAACAAAGCAATATTTTACGGACGTGTTTCATCATGTCCGAATTCATACGGAGGTAACAGACATGGATAGAGAAACAATGGTGTTTGAGATGCACGAATGGGAACTCGATGGGTTCGCGCTTTACAGATGGAAGCGGCAGGCGACGCGGGTGGCGCGAGAGATCGAGGCACGCTGCAAGGAAAAAGCGAAGAAGCCGGAAACGAGAGCCGCATTGGTGCACACAAAAAAACATGGGTTCAAGTGGGTCGTCGCTGAAGGCCAGAACCCGGTAAGGAGGAGAGATGGAAATGTTCAGAGAGACCGCGCCTACGGAGGTCGAGCTTTTTCTGGATCGCCACTGCAGCCTCATCAGTCGTGAGGCTCGCAGTCATGCGCGCAATGCCGTGGAGGCTGATGACATCGCGCAGGACGCAAGGCTGAAAATTCTGCGTGCCAACGTGCATATCGGCAAGGTGGAAAATCCGGCGGCATGGATTCGCACCGTTGTCCGCAACGCCGCGATGGATCATCTCGGTAAAGCGCGGCAGCACGTTGATCTTGAAATGATTTACGATATCGCGGAAACGCACGCAGAGGCAGACCCGGAACGGATTGTAATGGCGCGTTGCTTGCTGCAGGAAGTGATCGGCATAGCAGTGACAAAGGGTTTCGAAGAATTCGAAATAGTCGTCGGGATCGCGACCGATCAGGATGAAAATCAGATCGCTCAGCGGCTCGGCAAATCAAAAAGTGCGGTTTACACGACTGTCCACCGGTTGCGCAGGGCGCTGGCGGGCAGCGGGTATCTTGAAAACCGAATAAATAATAGACAGGCCCGGCCGGATGGGGAAGCCACCCCGTCCGGCAAGGTGTCTGCGTAGCACACGCAATCAACAAAAACAAAAATACGAAATGGAGGCGCCAACATGAAAAAGGGACCAAAAGTGCAGAACTGGGAAGTGCTCGACGACGTACGGCTCGAAGGCAACTGCCTCAGGAACTACGACGGGATCGGCCTCCACCGCGGGTGGGAAGACGCCATCATCAACAGCATAGACAGAAGAATCGAAGACCGCCGCAGGATGCTCGAAGCGAGAGGCGCGAAACTCGCAGAGGCACCCGCCGCGAAAAAACGCACCGCATGACACGCATCCCGGCAAGGGGAGAG
>CAZQSL010000235.1:0-1765 GCA_964595945.1 uncultured bacterium | reverse complement strand
GCGAGTTCTCTCGCGGCCTGTTCCAGTTCGTATTGCTCCTGTGCGTTCATAGTTGCCACACTTCCTTCGTTTCCGTTTCAGATGCATTCCATAGCCTGCTGCATAGCCTCGGATGGCACGTGCGCATAGATCGTAGTGGTCGATATGTGGCGGTGGCCGAGGCTCTGCTGGACGAGTGCGAGATTGCCAGTGCGTTCGAGAAGGCTCGTTGCGAACGTGTGGCGCAGTCCGTGGACGGAGATGTCTTTCGCGATGCCAGCGGCGGCAAGCCACTCATCGAATGAACGTTGCACCTGCCGGACGCACAACCGGCGGCCCTGATTGCTGACGAACAGTGCGCGTGTCTCGACCGCCATCTTGCGGCGGGCCTTCATGTAAGGTTCGAGCGCGCGGCGTGCGCGGGCATTCAGAAACCGGACTGCAGTGTGACCGCCCTTGGTGCAGATCGTAATGCGGCGCTCCGGCAGATTTACGTCGTCCGTGTCGAGTCCGGCGAGTTCGGACACGCGGATGCCGGTGTTGAGAAACAGGCTGAAAATGACAAAGTCCCGGAAGGCTTTCTTCCCTTTGAAATTCGAAATGGTCTTGAGCAGCCTCTTTTTCTCTACATCGGTCAGCACGTCTGGAGCCGGTCGCTCGGTGTGCAGGATGCGTATGGCCGCAGCCGGGTTGGATGGTATGTGCCCCGCATCCGCGAGCCAGTTGAAGAATGATTTGAGCGATGTTTTCATTTTGTTGATCGAGCCAGCCGCCTTCGGAGTGCCGTCGCGATTGCACGTGACAGGTGACGATGTAAGAAAAGCGTTCAGCGTGTCGGCGGTGATTGTGTCGAGCGTGGCAGATTGCAGCGTGTTCGTTATGTAACGCTCGAACGTATGCAGATCGCTTATGTATGACGTGATCGTTCGTGGCGAGCGGCCATCAGCCCGCAGCTTCGTTTCGAACAGTTCAATTGCCCTGCGGAGCGTCAGTGGTTGTGTCTGCGGCGCTGTCGGAAACGGCACTATCTGAAGATTCCGGTGTGGTTGCTGGCTGTGCATTGTGTGTGCGGCCTCCCTTCATCTCTGACTTCGGAAGCGGGATAGTTGCGATGAACCCTTTGCCGTGCGCCCACACGAGCAGTTGTTTCAGCACTCTTTTTGTCTGAGTCACCGTGATTTCCGATTTGGCTTTCCCGTTTGGTTTCTTGAGCAGCTCGTCTGATTTGTAGTACATCCCGATGACAGGCGGGTTGAGTGTCGAAAGCACTTTGTCGGCACCGAAATACTGAACCGCCGTTTCGAGGCACCGCCCGTACACTTCCACCGTCCGTTCGTTCTTGCCTTCGTCTTTCAAATGCTGAAGGAATGCGGGCACTTCTTTTTCGAATGTCATGTCCTTTTTCTTAGCTGCCATGTTTGTGGCCTCCCGTTTTATTGTTTTGGTTTAAAAACCATGATGTTTTCTGTTCCATCGAGTGGTTGACATTCGCAATCCACATCCACCGGTTCATCAGACAGAAGCTCAAGATCGCCGAAAAGCGGATCGCAGGTAATCCAACTCACGCGTCCGTCTTTATGAATCGGCCGCACCTCAACCCGGTCTGTCGGCTTAAGGCCTCCGGCGGCTTCGATGGCATCGTCTGTTTTTAGGTATGAGTACCCGTCACCATATTCGTCAGGCGCCTGTTCTTTCATCGCCGCGACAATAATTACAAGATCGAGTTTCTGCTCTTTGCCGGTGTATCGTGCCTTGCGTCCGATGATCCTTTTCATACTTGTGCCCT
>CAZQSL010000234.1:0-1773 GCA_964595945.1 uncultured bacterium | reverse complement strand
AGTATAAGGACGAAGTGAAGAACATTTTCGCGGAGGCGCTTCTTGGTCTCATCGACTAAACAGGCGTGTGAATCGCTCATAACCTCGCTTCAGGCGGCTGTTACGCCGCACACGGTTCTCGTGCCGCAGAACGACTGCTACGAGATAAAGAAAGTTCCGTCGCTCATCGTAATTGGCCCGAAGGTCGAAGAGAACAAGGAAAAGCGGGTAACCGAAAAGCTACAGTCGATTGATATCGACGCGCTGTCTTATTCCGAGCGACTGTGGCCGCGCTATAACAATCTTGATTTCGAACTGCTGCTTACTGCCTCGACCGGCGCGGAACTGCTCGCCCTTCAGGAACTCGTCAGCGTGTTCTTTATTGACACGAAGTCCATCGTGGTTGGCGATTCCATTTTCAACATCGTAGAAACTACGCCTGTCGGTGGGCTTGATCGCCCGAACCTGTCGAATCTCAGGCAGTCGTCCGGCAAGTGCCGCATCGAGGATGTTGAAGTGTTCGGCACCGCAGTCGAAACGGGCAAACTCGCTGTCGACCGGGTTGTGAACATCAATGACCGCGAAACCGGCGCGCAGCTTTTTACACGCACTATCAAACATTCAAACATCAAAAACAGTAAAAAATGAGAGGTAAATTACTCATGGCAGAATACTTATCGCCGGATGTTTCCGTCGAGGAAGGAAGCAGCAATCAGCAGACCATCGAGCGCGTCAGTTCATCCGTAGCTGCGTTCATGGGCATTGCCGAGCGCGGCCCCGTCAACACGCCGATTCTTATAACATCATTCGCGCAGTACAAACGAATCTTCGGCGGCTACCTGTCAAACAGCCATCTGACTTACGCCGTAGAGGGTTTCTTCAAAAAGGTGAAAGGCCGCTGCTATGTCACGCGCGTCGCACACTACACGCAAATCACGGACGAAAAGACCGTCACTTCAGCCGCCGCTACAGCAACGCTTCTTGACCGCGCCGCCACTCCCGTTCCGATCTTCACCGTGTCTGCCGGTTCTTGCGAAACGAAGAAAGATTCGCACGGCGATTGGGGCAACAAAACAAAGATCGTGATCTGCGAGTCTTCGCTCGGTGGCAGCGATCAGTTCCGCATCAAAGTCTATTACAGCACCGTTGCGGTGGCTGCGGAAGATGTCGCAAAAATCCTGAAGACCGACATACTTGTCGAGTCTCACGACAACCTCGTCATGGATTCCACCAATGCCAACTACACTCTGAAGATCGTGAATGGCCGCTCCGACTACATCCGTATCACTATCGACAGCGACAACAAAACGGCAGCACATGATAACCGTCCCGCTGTGGGCACATTCACACTTACAGGCGGTGCGGATGGAATCACGGGACTAACAAACACGGATTTTGCTGGCAGTTCAGCGTCCCGCACAGGCGTGTACGCATTTGACCCCGTAGATGAAATCAACATTCTCGCATGCCCCGGCATCACGACTCTTGATGTCCACAACGCGCTCTGCGGTTATGCCGATATGCGCGGCGACATTTTTAGCATTCTTGATCCGCCAGTTGGCATGACTGTGTCGGAGATCAAGGAATACGTGCAGGACACGGCTGCGTTCAGCTGCAACTATGCAGCGATCTATTACCCGAATCTGATCATCACCGACCCGCAGACAAGCGACTCCATGATCATGTCGCCATCAGGTCAGCTCGCAGGTATCTATGCGAAAACTGATGTCGTGCGCGGCGTCCACAAGGCTCCGGCTGGTATCGAGGACGGCGTTTTCACAGACATCATCGGGC
>CAZQSL010000233.1:0-1799 GCA_964595945.1 uncultured bacterium | reverse complement strand
GACTCGAAGGCGTGAAGTATGTGAATCTGACTTTGCTGTCGCGCGATGAGTCTGGTGTCGGGAATGTCGAGATTGCGGGGAATGAAATTGTACAGGCGGGATTGTTATCATTAAATATGTTCGGCGGTATAATCAACTAAATTGCTTTGAAGCTACTCCGAGTCGTTGAGGTAATTGATATGAGCAAGTACGATGCGTTATGGGAACACATAAAGAAGGATGGCCGCCAGTCGTTCAAATTGTCCTTCGCAGAAATTCAGGATATCGCGGGAATCCCGATTGATCATTCTTTCCTGAATTATAAAAAGGAACTTGCTGATTATGGCTATCAGGTCGGAAAGATTTCGCTAATAGAGCAGACGGTAATCTTCACTAAGATCGAGTAAGAAGGTTCAGAACAACTTAGTCCGGCAGTATTTAGTCGAGCAATGGCATGAAGGCCATCAGCATCGCACGCGAGCCCGGTGATTGAACGGAATGAGATGACAGCGTTCCGTTGAGTTGCCGGGCTATTTGCATTTGGAGGTTACTATGGGCGCATCAGGCTGGGGTTACGACAGGTGGGGAGATGATCCGTGGGGGTCAGAGGACACGTTGCCGGTGGAAGAATCGGTGCGCGAGCAGATCGACGGCGTGGCGTTTTCCCCGGGTGTAAACATCTTTGAAATCAATTCATAGGGAGGTGATAAATTGCAGTTTTCGTACACGACATTTTTGAATCTCGTAAAACCGGCAAAGGCGGCGACGGGCTGGGCGGACGCGGTGAATGGCAACTTCGACGCGCTGGATTCGGCCATCGGCGCTCTTGCCATGTCGCAGGCGTGCGGCAGCGTGGTTTTCGAGAATGAATCGGAGAAGGACATCACGTTCGTCGGCGAAGGGCAGCAGCCGCCGCTTGCTCCATACTTCGACCCGGCCACGGGACGGATCGCTTCAGCCGCGGCGTCCGCCGATTACGCCGTGTCGCTCACACCGGACGGCAATGTCACATGCTGGGTGACCGGCAAAACCGCCGAAGGTTTCACCATCAATCTTGGCAGCACATTCACTGGCAGGATCGACTGGACGGCTTCGGCGTTTTTCAAAGCTTAATTGAACCAACAAAACCACAATCAAACGGAGGACATCTCAAATGTCTCAGGAAGCACTGAAAGTAGATCAGATACTCATCGAGGGCGTGGTCGCCATCGGGAAGCAGTCGGGAGCCGACGCGCTCGAAATCAACAAGCCGATCAGCGTCACGGCGGCTCCCACCGACGACTCGCACCTCGTCACGCTCGCGACAGTTAAGTCGCTCATCTCGGCGCGCGAATTTCAGGACAGCGTCAAGGGCGGCACGTTCGCACCACCCGAAAGCCCGGCAGAGGGCGACCGCTATATCATCGGCAACGCCACGCCTTACGGCATCGCGACAGTCTCCGGCGGCCATCCCGGCATCATTTATCTCGACGCAACCGTCGGCGACGTGTCCGGCAATTTCTCGAATGGCGACGTGATCACCGTCTCCGGCCTCACGCACACAAGCGGCAACGGGCAGTACACGGTCGACAACGCCACATACGACGGCACCCGGACTCGCCTCAATCTCGCGCAGGACCTTCTCATCGACGAGAGCGATTCGCCCGGCATCGTCGTGAAAGGCAATCAGGGCATCTTCGCCGGTCACATCAACGACATCGCGGAATACATCGGCGGCGCGTGGACATTCGTGACTCCCACACAGGGCACCGTGACGACCGTCGATGGCGACACCGATCACTTCTACATCTTCAACGGCACCACATGGGTGCAGATGGGTT
>CAZQSL010000232.1:0-1828 GCA_964595945.1 uncultured bacterium | reverse complement strand
GGTTTGTCCGCCGCTTCCGGTTTTGCCTGAGACTTGGCAGGCGTTGCCGCCCTGGGCGCCGCAGCGGCGGCCTGTGGCGCTTTCGCACCGGGCGCACCGCCCTCGTCAAGCTTTCTCTTGTATTCCTGCACGGCGCGCCCGAGCGGGCCGGCGAGCAGCGAGTACAATCCCGAATCTATAAAATTCTGCGCATATCCCGTATTGAGTTCGATCGCCTTGGCATAATTCTCATACGCCTTGTCTTCGAGTTTCTTGGACTCGAATGCCTCGGCCATGTGATAATAGGCAGCATCGTAGCCGGGTTCGATTTCTATAGCTTTCGCAAAGCACGAAATCGCTTCGTTATACTTCTGGTCTCTGGCAAGCTTGTTGCCTTCAGTGTGCAGCTTAACCGCTTTAGGATCGAGGGCCATTTTCAACTCCTGCTACGTTTTCGTTCGAACGACGAAGGTATCCGCATTTCTTCCCTGTATTTTGCAACCGTGCGCCGGGCGATTTCTATGCCCGACTCTTCAAGCAGTTTGCATATCATATCGTCGGATACCGGTTTTTCCGGATCCTCTGCGGCGATAATATTCTTAATATACTCTTTCGGACGCAATGATGCATCAAAGAAAAAATCAAAGCTCAGAACGCTCCCGCCCGGTATCTGCACAAATTTGCCAGACATGGCTCTGGAAACAGTGGATTCGTGCATCTCGATAATCTCCGCGATGCGGCCCTGCGTCAGGGATGTATTGAAATTGGGCAGCCCGTGAATGAGGAATTGCTCCTGCTCGACGCACAGTGCTCCGGCGATTTTAGCAAGGGTGTGTTTCCGTGATTCGATACCGTCGCGATACATCTTCGCGCGGGTGATCCTTTCGCGCAGCATCGAGATTTCCTCGGCATTCTCTTTTTTTCTCTTCTCAAGATTCCGGTACAGGAGCAAGTAGTCGGGACTCACCCTGACCTCGCAGTCCGCGAGTTCGAGCACCTCGTATGAGAGCTGCACTCCGTCATACTTTATCACAATTGACGGCTTTGCGAGAAGACACGCATCAATATCTCTTGCCGTATATCCCCTGCCGGGGTATGGCGTGAGATTATTTCTAATAAAATCGAGCGCGCGTCCAACCTCTGCTCTGGTGATCCCGAGTTCCGCCGCGATTTCGTCATGGCGTCCTTTGCCGAGCTTTTCAAAAAAATCGCCGATGAGCGTTTCGGCAAGGCCGTTGCCCTCGCCACGGCCCCTGAGTTCGTCCAGCTGCAGCAACAGCGCCTCACGGGCGCAGGACGCCCCCACTCCGACTGGATCAAGAGTCCGGATAACTGCACGCACCTCTTCTATATCCGAATGAGTGACATCGAACATCCGGGCGATTTCATCGATGTCATTGTCGGACAGTTTCAAAAAACCGTCGTCGTCAACCATATAGCACAGATGCTCTCCGACAATGTCGAGTTCCGCGCGCCGCCCGGCCATCTTGTATCCCCTGAAAATATGCTCCTGGAGCGTTTCGCCTGGTGTCGCAACCCGCGCGAACGGATCAAGGTAGTCCGATTCGCCCTCGCCGGCGCTTCCCGTATATGTTTCATCCCGGTCATAGTGATACAACTGCTGCTCGACATCCTGCTCGGTCTTGTCCCTGTCGAGATTTCCCGTCCGGCCGCAATTGGGACAGACCGGCCCCTTCAGCGGTTTATGACAAAACTGACATACTTCGATATCGACCATCTCCAGCAGAGGATTCTGCATGATCTCGTCCATGATCTCCTGCTTGAGTTCCTGCGTGGTGATCTGGAGAAGACGTTGCGTAAGAATGAACTGCGGGCTTATCGTCTGAGT
>CAZQSL010000231.1:0-1878 GCA_964595945.1 uncultured bacterium | reverse complement strand
GCCGCCCTGATGCTCGTGGACGGATTGTGGATGAGGCAGGTATGGTTTGACAGAAAAATAGTCCACACCTGCCTCGATCAGCTTGACAGCCAGTTCCGTAACCTCTTCCATGTTTTCGTCGATGAGGACAAACTGCGTACCGATGCGGCATGCGTAACCACGGGCGCGCTTGAGCTCTACCGCATAGGCAAGATTGTCTATCACCCGCTGAAGTATCTTCCCATCCACGTTGTGAACTTTTCGATAGCCTTCCGGCGTGCCGGCGTTGACGCTCGCCCGTACCCATGAAAGCGATCCAAGCATGATGTCAGATATTGCGGGCGACATCAATGAGGCATTTGTGGCAAGTGCGACATCTATGCCGCAGTCTTTTGTGTGAACAATGATTTCCGGCATGTCTGGATGGAGCAGCGGTTCTCCTTCACCAGCATACATCGCGCTTTTGAGGCCCAGGCGCCCCAACTCTTCCACGCAATCCTTCAAGCGTGCGGTTTCCATATCATTGGTTCTGTTGGGCACATAATCGAAAGCGCAGAAAAGGCATCTGTGATTACACCTCGAAGTAGGGCTTATCTCCATATATATCGGATATACTGTCTTTCCCGCGAGCCACTCGGCAACTCTTTCAGGATGATACATGAGTTTATGCGACTCTATTTTGAGACTGTCCAACTTTCCCTCCCAGTCGTTGCGCTTGGAACGGTAAATCATTGTAAGTGCGCAACAAAAAAACACAAAGAAGCAATATGCAAATTATAGGTTGAGCGAGATTCGATGTAAAGTTAACCGTAGCGTTACATGGCCTCTATAGCGCCGGTCATCAGGTCGACCCAATAGTGCAAGATAGCGGCGTGACATGTCTCGGCCACACCATAAGTAGTTGCGGGGACATAAAAATTCACATCGCCGCTACGCCTGAGAGGATTGTCACGATTCATAGCCGAGACAGTAATCACGTCAATGCCTCGTTGCGCAGCCTCTCCGATTGCCTTGAGAATATTGGGCGACCGGCCGGAGCTGCTGATTGCGACAAGTACATCGCCGTAGGATACTTTTCGCCTGATGGGCTCGGCGAAAACCTCCTCGTAGCCCATGTCGTTTGCAATGGCTGTGATCAATGCCAAATCTGTAAATACCTCGGTATGTACATGGAAATTTTTTTCGAGATCGGCTGAAATATGGCTTGCCATGGATGCACTTGCACCATTGCCTATGAAAAAAATGGTTTTGCTCGCGCGTTTTATTGTCTCAGTGATAGTTTTCAGGGTGGCGAAAGCTTCGTCAACCGGCATGCCGCTTCCAGATTTGCCAGTAACCTCAAGCCCTTCAAGCGTTTTTATGAGCAAGTCCGTATTAGAGTTCCATGAACGGTCCAATCCACATATCTCCATTTCCCGTCAGATCGCTATTTAAGTAAAGATGTGACATATTTATTAACTGCCATTTTGTCGATGGATTTCTGATTCCCGATGATCTCGACTGCGAGCGATCCGATAACATTGCCTATAAACGAAATCACTTCAGGTCCGGCGCCAAGCCGTGCGACGAGGGATGTTACAGCAAGGAATGCGTCACCGGCTCCAACCCTGTCGACCGTCTTGACCGCAAACGATGGACATTCGGTCAACACGTCAGGCTCGGTCCATACGACACATCCGTGGCGACCACGCGTCACGACAAAATTCCGGCTGCCATTTCTCTTGGCAAGTGATTCGATCATGGGTTTGATGTCGTTTTCGAGATCTCTCATCTCAAGCCGTATCTCATGCTCGGCAATGCAGGTGAAATCAGCTCTCGGATATCGCGTAACCGTGTGAAAACCCCTGTTGCCAGCGTTTGCCTGAGTGTTTATCGCCAGGAAAGGCGCTTGTTCCGTCA
>CAZQSL010000230.1:0-1900 GCA_964595945.1 uncultured bacterium | reverse complement strand
TCAAAACCGCAATCTTCGGCAAAGACCCCAACTGGGGCCGCATCATCTCTGCCGCCGGTCGCGCCGGCGTGCCCTTTGACCCTGAAAAGGCCGAACTCACTATTGACGCCTGCGCCGTCTACAACCGCGGCCGCTGCATACCGCCCGAACACCTCGACGTGATGAAGGAATCCGATGTCTGCATCCAGCTCGATCTCGGCCTCGGCTCCGGCTCCACAAAATTCTGGACTTGCGATTTGTCTTATGACTATGTCAAAATCAACGCCGAGTATACGACGTAACGGAGTTGCCAATATGAATCTCACAGATGCTCAGCAACTGACCGAACAGTATGTGTTCGACACCTACCGCCGCGTGCCGCTGCTCATCACCAGGGGCAAAGGCGCTTACATCTTCGACGACACGGGTAAAAAATACCTTGATTTCTTCACCGGTATAGCTGTCAACGCGGCCGGCCACGGCAATGCGCGCATCCGCAAGGCCATCGCCTCTCAGGCCGCCACCCTCGTCCACATGTCAAACCTTTATTACACTGAGCCGATGATCACCCTCGCTCAGCGCCTCACCACGCTTGCCGCGATGGACAAAATTTTCTACTGCAACAGCGGCGCGGAAGCCAACGAAGCCGCCATCAAACTTGTCCGCCGCTATAATTCACTTGTCGCACGGACAGGCCGCGACGAAATCATCTGCATGAAACAGTCCTTCCACGGCCGCACTGTCACCACCGTCACCGCCACGGGACAGGATATCTATAAAAACGGATTCGCCCCTCTCACACCCGGATTTGTACACGCGACGATGAACGACATCGAGTCCGTCCGCTCGCTCGTCACCGACAAAACGGCCGCAATCATGGTCGAGCCGGTGCAGGGCGAAAGCGGCGTGCATCCCGCGACTGACGCATTTATGCAGGGACTCGACGCACTCCGCGCCGAATCCGGCATCCAACTGATTTTCGACGAAGTCCAATGCGGCCTCGGCCGCACGGGCAAGTGGTTCGCATGGGAACACTACGGCGTGAAACCCGACGTCATCACGATCGCAAAGCCCATCGGCGGCGGCCTGCCTCTCGGCGCGATGATGGCGCATGGCCCGGTATCCTCAGGATTCGTACCCGGCGCGCACGCATCGACTTTCGGCGCCAACCCGGTAGCCTGCGCCGCTGCCAATGCCTTCATCGACGAAATGACAGATCGCAATCTCGTCGCCCAGGCTGCCGAAATGGGCAGCTACATCAGTGACTCCCTCCGCGATCTCGCGGCAAAATCCGGCGCTATCACCGACATCAGGGGCAAGGGACTCATGATCGGACTCGACATCAGGGGCAATGCCGCCGACGCCGCCGCGTGGATGCGTGATCACGGCATCATCATCGGAGCCGGCCACGAAAACACCGTGCGAGTCCTCCCGCCCTACATTGTCGAGCGCCGCCAGATCGATTCATTCGTCAAGACATTCGCCCGCTGCCTCAAGGCAGTCTGCAAAAAGGGCTGACTCTACTGACTGACTCCGGCTGACATTCCGTTCGCCGGCCAGCGATATTCTTTCTAAGGAGTAACACACAAGGATGGAAAAGACGTTGCGCGGAAGAGACCTTCTATCGATCCACGACCTCTCGGCTGCTGACATCGAGCAGATCATCAGCACTGCCGAAGCTCTCAAAATGGAATGGATCAACACACGTTCGCACGCGGAGAAACCTCTCTCCGGCCGTACGATCGCACTCTACTTCGAAAAACAGTCGCTCCGTACGCGTGTCTCCTTCGAAACCGGTGTCGTACAACTCGGCGGCTATCCAGTCGTCATTTATACATCCAACACCCATGCCGAACGCGGCGAACCCCTTTCGGACACGGCCAACGTCCTCTCGCGCTATGTCGACGGCATGGTCTACCGC
>CAZQSL010000229.1:0-1932 GCA_964595945.1 uncultured bacterium | reverse complement strand
TGATCTGATTGTGTGAAAGGTCGTAAGCCGCGAGGCGCGTCATGCATTTATTGACCTCACGGTGTTTCGTCCATTCGCGGTGAAGTGTCATTGCAATCGCTGATGTTACGCCGGGGATGGATGTAAGCCGATCAGGCGTGTTTGTGACAATGTCATCGAAGCTGTCGCCGCAAAATTGGGCGATCTTGACTGCGCGCGATATGCCGATGCCTTTCATGGCGGGGTTGGATGAAATGTAGTTTACTATTCCGTCGGCCGTGAACGTTATGTCGTATTCAAATCTTTGCGCGGCAAACTGACGCCCATACTTTGCGTGCTCTGTGAAGTCGCCATAAAGCACCACACGGTCACGCTCGCGCATGCCGCCGAATTTCCCGGCGAAGGGTGTCTCGGATTTATCGTCGGCAACAATGCGCCCGGTGGTGAACCTGTCGGATGTGAAGAATATCTGACGAATTGTGCCGCGCAGGGAGGACAGTTCGGACGTGCCTGTTTTTTTTTGTGTATTTGAACGAGTCATGGATGCCTCAATTCAGTGTGATTTTTGATTGGTTCCGCGTGTAACGAGTGAGGATGTTTTGAGTGACGTGGCAGGCGATCTGCCGGTTACTCGCGAAGATCACCGGCACGCGATATCCGAGCATAATCGCTATAGTGGCACTTATGACGGAGGTTGGTATTACGCCGCTTCGGTATTTGTGGTCGAGGATATCTTTGAGTGAGCCTTCAACGACAATGGCCGAAAAATCCATCCGTGCGAGTTTTATGAGTTCTTCATGGAAACGGTCTTTGTCGAGGATGACAGTGGCAACGTAATCATCGAGATTCTTACGCTCGATGGCGATGCGCGACTCAAGTCCAGCGATGGAGTAATCGCCAGCATCAAGTTTCTGCCGGATGGTCATGTGATCGGCGAAAGTGTATTCGTCCTTCTCGCGCGTGTCGATAATGATGATAAAGGAATCCTTATTCATAGTGGCTCCAATGATTGGTGTAAAAAGAGGGGCGAAGCCCACCAAGGACTCCGCCCCGAATGACAACGTGCTTAGAATATTTTCGCAGCTTCTTCCTTGAGATTCTTGTCGATGTCGTCGCCGGTCGCGGACACGCTACGCGTGGCAGCAGCGTCGTTTACGATGCGGCGGTTGAAGTACACGTTCTCGTTGCCGTCCTTTGTTTTCTTCGTGATTTCGAGCATCACGTCGAGGAGTTTGCCGAGGTGTTCTGTGAGATCGGAGAATACTTCGAGATCGAGACCGCACACATGCAGATCGTTTTTCAGCCACTCCACATTGCCCTTTGTTCCGATCACGTTATTGCGCCAGATGACGCTTCCTTCGCACTTCGGGCCGAGCACCTTCAGCTTCCATTTCAGCATGGGCTTGCCGGATGACAGCGATTGCGTGAGTTCGACGCGATCCACGACCACCTGATACTTACCATCCGGCACATCGTCGCTGTCGCGGTCTTCGATGGGCGCATTCGCATAGACATCGTTCCATTGCGCGAGATCAAACACGTCGTTTTCTGCTCCTGCCTGACCGTTGTCGAGATGTTCATCTACCATTGTTATTGCCTCCGTTGATTTCTGTTTTTAACTTCATTTTGCTGCTGAGTCTTTCGGCGGTTCAGACGCATTTGCCGTGTGCTGACCGCCCGCCATGAACGCTTCGACGAACTTCCTGTAATCGAGATCGAGCAATTCAGGAAGACGGTTCGTGCGGTCGCCAGCTTCGTAGTAGATGGATGGTTTAGTGCGAATGACGCGTCGCTGTTCGAAAGTGCCATCAGTGTTCTTTGTCACGTCGATGTCGCAGTACAAAATCATGTCCACCATGCCGAGCACGATCTTGCGGGCTTTGTCCGGCAGCGTAGGAGTCATGCGCGTGTACTTTCCCGTGCGGCAATCCACCGTTTTTTCCTGCGCGTGCG
>CAZQSL010000228.1:0-2018 GCA_964595945.1 uncultured bacterium | reverse complement strand
CTGCCATCAGCAGTATCAATATTGCAGGACGTCGTTTCATGTATGACCTCCACGAGTGTTCAGATTATTACTATTGTATTTTATTGGCTCCGATTTATAAAGCAAGGAAGGCGCTTTCGCCCGGAAAAGCAGTGTTACGAATTTTTGACGATCACGAGCCCCTTGAGATACTCGGCCTGAGGGAACCACAGTGGTACGGGATGATCGGCCGGCTGTCCGAGACGGTCTATCACCGCCGCATTGGCTCCCGAGTCAAACGCCGCCCACGCCACAACCGTCGCAAAATGTTCGGTCGCAATCGCGCCCGAACATGAAAAAGTGCACAACACCCCGCCTGGAGGCAACACTCGCAGCGCCAGCATATTGATGTCTTTATATGCCCGTTCGGCCTTTTTGACCTGCTCCTTGCGCGCCGCGAATTTAGGGGGATCGAGCACGATGAGATCAAATTCTTCGCCACTCGACTCGATGCGCCGGAGTTCATCGAAAACATCGTTGCAGCGCCATTCCATCGTCGCGGCGTCCAGTTCATTAAGCGCGGCATTTCTTCTGGCAATCTCAAGCGCCGGCGCCGAACTGTCAACCGACACCACCCCGGCCGCTCCCGCGCACATCGCCGCAATGGAAAACCCGCCCGTGTACGAAAAACAGTTCAGCACGCGTCTCCCGCCCGCCATCGCCGCCACACGGGCACGGTTTTCGCGCTGATCGAGGTAAAACCCGGTCTTGTGCCCCGCGCGCACATCTACAATATATTTACTGGAATACTCCACAATCTCCACCGGCTCCGGCGGCTCTCCGCCCATCACCGGCCCGCACACTACCGGCAGACCTTCGAGTCTGCGCGCGTCAGCATCCGAACGCTCATAGACCCACCGCACACCCTCGACCTCCGCCACGGCCCGCGCGAATTCGCCCTTGAATCTTTCACTCCCCGCCGACAGGCTCTGTACCACTGCCACATCGCCATAAACATCGGCAATGTAGCCAGGCAGAAAATCGGCCTCGGACGACACTATCCTGCGAGCGTTGCCATTCGGCGCCTCCCCCCGTACGCCCATCACCGCTTCGCGGGCAGCTATCGCAGCACTCACGCGCCGCCCGATGAATTCCCCGTCAATCAGTTCGCTCTCGTCAAACGACCACACTCGCGCCCTGATCTGCGACGACGGACTATATGCCGCCCACGCGAGAAAATCACCCTTCGCCGTCAGCACCGCCACCGTATCTCCCGGCCCGGGGCTGCCCGTCACTTTTCCCACCGCTCCCGAAAACACCCAGGGATGCCGCTTCACAAGCGATTTTTCACGATCACGCGCAAGATATATACAATGTTTCATCATTTCATCTCCAATGTCGATTACATGCGGCGTTTTACGTTCTGCTGCCACACTCTTTCTACGCCCATTTACAGGATTTGTCCATCTTCGGTGACTGCGGCGGCAGGACACCCCACGTAATGATCGCCGCCGTTTCCCTCTCGACGGCACTGACTGGATACATGTGTTTTCGAGGGAAGCCTTCGAGAAACATCTTGCTGAAAACAGCATTGCGTTTACCACCGGCCTATGCCGGCTTCAGGCTTTTTTGCGGCGATTGAAAAAACTTTTCGCGAGGTGTTAACTAAAAGGTTATTTAACACTATAATATGGACAGAAAGTTGACAAGAAGACTGGCTGCAAGTTGAATAGAGTGAAATAATGACCGATGTGGCGTCACTCTTTTTTCATAATGTGATGACCGCGCCGGTAAGAAACAGAAAAACATAATAACACATAAAATGAAAGGAACGGATGACCCCCATGAGCGAAAAGGCGTTTCCCGAATACGCGGCGGAGATTTACAGGGACCCGTTTGCGAAATTTAAGAGTTACATCGATCAGGGACGCAAGGTGATGGGCTACACTTGCTCGTATGTCCCCGAAGAAATCCTCTATGCGGCTGGCTTCATACCGTTCCGCATACTAGGGCGCGCGACGAGTTTCCAAAAGGCCGACCGCTATCTCCAGACATACTGC
>CAZQSL010000227.1:0-2155 GCA_964595945.1 uncultured bacterium | reverse complement strand
TGCTCAGTTACATACCTTCAGGTATGCTCCTTCGCAAGCGCCTTGATTACGGCCAGAAATCCGGCGCAATTTTACTATGTTTATATTATTCCAACCCCTTAGTGTTGATTGTATAGCTGTAGAAATGAGCGTCTTCGAAGGATTTTCGCGTGTCGGGGCCGACGATTTTCGGCATGAAATTTTTGACTTCGGCGTAGTCTACGCGGAGTGAGCCGGCTCGGATGCCGAGGCCATAGGTGGGTGAGCCGTGGAGTGAGCCGGTGCGGAGGTAGAGTCTGTTGTCAAAGGAGCGTTCGAAGCCTGCGAACCACTTGAGCGTGGGCGTGGCGCCGCCGCCGGTTTTGATTTCGACGTCGGCAGAGTATAGGCTGTCGGCTGTGGGGTCGGGACGGTAGGCTGCCCCGAGGGTGATTTTGACGTTTTCGGATGAGTCGGATTTCTGGCCGAATGTTTTTTTGACTATGGTGCCGAGTCCGCGCAGGGTGAGTCCGTAGGACATGCCGCTGTTGGAGTCTTCGTAGTAGAGGCAGAACCCGCCGCCTGAGTCGTATTGGCGGCGGACGGGCGCGGTGATGGTCTGGGTGGCTGATTCGAGGCGGTACCATGCGGAGTCGGCGAAGAGTGCGGTGGTCGTTTCGGCTGAGTTGTCGGTCATGTAGGCGATGCGGCGTTCGCGGCCGCGGTAGCGTTCGGCGGTGGAGTATGTGCCGTTGGTGTCGATGTGGTCTGTACCCCATTCGCCGGGGATGGTGAATGCGAAGCCGCCTGAGAGGCTGCCTTTTGAGGGGAATGTGACTGAGACTTCGTCGGAGTCGAGCTGGTCGTGGTTTTTTTCGCCGTGGGGGAAGTGTCGTATGCTGTGGGTGCGTGAGATGGCGAGGCGGTCGGTGCGCATGGCTGCGGCGGGATTCCAGAACATGCCTGACGGGTCGCCGGGGATGGCTGTGAATGCGCCGCCCATGCCTGCCGCGCGGGGCGCTGTCTTGTAGAGGTAGTCGATGGCGTCGTCCTGGATGGCGGCGGCGGGGGTGCGGGTGATGATGATGATGGCGGCAGTGATGATTGTGGCATGGAGTAGTCGGTGGTGGGTCATCGTGGCTCCGTGTCGTATTTTGTATGAGAGTGTCAGTCCTGTCTGACGCCGTGGTCGGTGGTGTCGGTGGTGTCGTGGAAGAAGCGGAGTTCGATTTCGCGAGCGACTTTGGCGGCTTCGTCGAGGGGTTCGGAGGATTCGCGTTTGACGAGCAGAAGTCCGGAAAGAGTAGGATGGAGATTTTTGATGGATGTGTAGGCGATGTGGCCTTCGGCGACGAGGGATTTGAAGAGTGATTCGAATTTGTTTTTCTTTTTCTTTTTGCCGACTTGTATGACGACGGCGAATTTGCCGCCAGTGACGATTTCGGAGGCCATGGAGACACTGTCTTCGGTGACGATGACGAAGTCAGAGAGACCGATGATGCCGGGGACGGGGTTGAAGTCGCTTTCGGAGGCGAGCAGGAGGTATGAGCAGTGCGGGTTGGCGAAAAGTTCTTTGCGGACGATTGCTTCGACGTCGGGGGGGGTGCGTCGTGAGGTGGTGACGAGGAGCGAGAGGTGGTGTTCGGCGGCACAGTGGAGGGATTCCCTGACGATGGAGGCCGCCATGTCGGATGTGATGAAGCTTGTGGCGGAGTTGCCGCCGATGAGAAGGCCGGCCAGGGGAGTGTCGTGGGTTTTGAGCCGGGGGTATAGTGAGGCGGCTTCTGCGAATATGAATGAAGGAGTGATCTGGCTGGTGGCGCCGAGGGTGAAGATGATGTTGGAGCCCTTGCAGCGGTGCTCGTCGTGGCGAGGCGCGACGACGAGGTCGAAGTCGGATGTGCTGAGCACGGAGGGTGTCATGCAGACGACGGTGGGGCATTGCCACAGGCGGCCAAGCAGGAATGTAACGGGGTGCGTGAGCGAGCCTGTGGAGACGATGAGGTCGGGGACGTATTTTGCAAGGCCGTGCATGGAGGTTTTCGTGATTTTCTGGATCGTGGAGATGATGAATTCGCTGGAGAGGTTGACGCGGCGGCCGATGAGCGCGATGAGTATGAAGTAGTAGTACTGCTTCATGGTGGGGGTGATGTCGAGGCGGACAAAGGATGAGTTGGAAATGCGCTTGACTATGCCT
>CAZQSL010000226.1:0-2167 GCA_964595945.1 uncultured bacterium | reverse complement strand
GCAGTGACAATGTTGAAAGCATCCCAGGCATAACCGCCGAAAGTGCTTACTTCTTCCCCGTATGCTTCTTCATACATCGTTTTATATTCGACAAGCCCCTTTTTCTGACTGTTGCTGTCAGGAAGCTGGCCTGCGATCAGGATGAGGCTGGAAGGGAAAAGCGTTCCTTCCGCCGCATCTCCAGCATCCTTCACATATTTGATATTGGCGAATCCGTGGCTTTGGTACTTGACAAGTTTGGCCATCCCGAGGTCTTTCATTTTGCGCGGCACGATCGACTGCGCTGGAAGGATTGACCAGTTGAGTACCGCCTGGACTTTGCCATTGGCCTTGATTTTAGTCAGCAGGGTCTGGATGTCTGCTTCGGTGGCTGCTGGCTGATAGGCTTCCGCGACTTCGACCTTAACACCGTATTTCCCTGCATAGGCGGAAATCTGTTTATATCCTTCCTGACCGAAACTTGTGTTGTCATAGAGTAAACCAAGAGAAGTGAGTCCCTTTGACTGCATATCCTTAAGTATCTGCTCTGCTGCGAAACTGTCATTGTGAGCATTTTTAAAGACATAGGGATTTGTCGGATTGGAGATAACCTCTGCGGCGGCCATCGAAATAAGCGGCACTTTTTTGGCTGCCATCATATCCTTAATGGCGAGGGTGTTTCCCGTGCGCGACGGCCCAAGTATTGCGAGTACGTTGTCGCGGTCGATGAGTTTTGATGCGGCCATTTTTGTTTTGTCTTCGAGTCCGCCATCGTCTTCGATTATGATTTTGACCGGGATGCCATCGATTCCACCTTTATCGTTCAAACGCTTTTCGAGCATTTCGAGTGTTTTCTTTTCCGGGTCTCCAAGGAACGACGCCTTGCCCGTGACAGACAGTATCGCACCGATTTTATAGACTGACGGCTTCCTGGCGCTATCACTTTCCCCCGATGTTTTTTTTGCCTTGCTGCATCCGGCCATCGATGTCGTGACAACTACTGCCATGACAAGAGCTGCCGCTGTTTTCATCACATTTTTTCCGTATCTCATTTTATCTCCCCAATATGATATTGCCGGGCAGACTAAACACGACCCGGTAACTTTCTTCTGTCTTTCGGCTGCCAAATAACGAAAATTTCCGAATTCCATAGCAAATTTCGGGAAATCAACAATCGTTGCAGTCAAGATATTGTCAGAGTGTTATTCCCATTTTCCGTGTATTTTCAGGCTTGAATATTATACCATTAAAACGCAAGTATTAATAGTGTTTTTTTGTCCAGATGATTTTATTGCGTTTCTTGACCTTCCAGCTTATTGTCATGCGTTGCGAAAGCGCCTCGGAGGAGAAGGAGTATGCTGCCGCGATGACGCAGGGGTGTAGATTACATGCTAAATATAACGAAACCCAAAATCACCTTTGTTGCCATGATGAATGATGGAATATACCATACGTAAACCCTGACAAATGACAGAAGCCTTTCGAAGCTCATTTTGCCCAATATGGAGCAACTCGGTGTGAGTCAAAATCAACCTGTCCATTACAAGTACCACTGGCATAAGCCCGTGGGTATCTATGTGGAATGCAAGACATTCCGCAGGTGTCATCCCCAGGATTCCACTCCTCCGAGTCTGTCTGGCTGTCAGTATGTCGCATGATAAAAATATGCAAATATGAACGAAAAGTCCGGTTTTGCACAAAAGTCCGATACCGGCAGGGGTTTCGGCAAAATTCTTTCCAAAAAAAATTCCACCACAATGAAATACCTCCGGAAGTCTGCAACCAGATATACATTCTGGCACGCGTATTGCTTGAATTGAAGACAATTCTTGTTGGGGGATTTTCGCCATGATCCGCAAACTGCCATTGCTGCCGCGCATAGCGGCTATAATCGCCGCTGTCACGATAGGCGCCTGTGCGCCAGCCAGTGCGTCCTATATTAACGGTCAGTCCGCAAACGTTGTCCTGGGCAGATCCGGTTTCACATCATCATCATGTTCTTCTCCCGCCGGATGCTTCTATTACCCTTATAATGCCTATTCCGACGGGACAAAACTGTTCGTATCCGACTATCAAAAATATCGTGTGCTGATATACAACTCGATCCCCACGACAAACGGGGCTGGTGCCGATGTCGTCATAGGACAACCCGATTTTACATCAACCATTCGCGACTCGTCAGCAGACA
>CAZQSL010000225.1:0-2202 GCA_964595945.1 uncultured bacterium | reverse complement strand
CCATTTTGAGAGCGATCACATCGGCACGCTTGAAACCATAGGACGGCACATCGTCGATCACGCAGTATGGATTGGCCTTGAGTGTGGAGTAAGTGGCTTCGCCGTATTTCTCAATCATGACGGAAATCTGACGGTGGGTCAGACCGTATGCGGCAAGCAGCGTCATGCACTTATTCATGTTTTTGTGACTGACCCATTCATCATGCAAGCGCGCAATAATGTCGCGCGTCATGCCGTGAATGGCAAGAAGTCGCTCAGGAGCGTTCGTCACTATGTCATCGAAATGGTCGCCGCAGTAATCAGCGATGAAAGTGGCGCGCTGCCGTCCGATGCCCTTCATTGCCGGGTTGTTCGTGATGTAACGGATGATGCCTTCGCGGTCGAAATGCGTGTCATATTCAAACCGAGTCACGCGCAGCTGCTCGCCATACTGGTTGTTTTCAATGTGGCCGGTAAGTATGACAGCATCATTCTCACTCGCAACAAACTGGCCGCACACGCGAACGGTTTTCCCGTCTGCCGTTCGGATGGTGCCGGTGAAGAATCCATTCTGGCAATAGAACACCCGGCTGATAGTGCCGCGCACGGTTATCTCTTCACGCTGTTGCGCTCGCGTCCTTGGTTGCTTTATGGCATTTTGCTTTGTCATTGCGGACGCACCTTCCTGTGACTGTGCATGTCGTAATATTTCGTGAGAAGCGATTCCGTGAAGTGACATGCAATCTGCCTGTTAGACGCGAAGAAAATGGGAACGGAAAACCGAAGGAATAAGGTGGCCGTGGCGGCTATTATGGACTTGGGTTCGATGCCGCCGGTATAACGATGCTCCACGATGTCGGCAAGCGAGCCTTCCACCACAATCACTTTCAAATCGTAATGGGCGAGCAGTGCCAGTTCCTTCGCGAATCGGTCCCGGTGATAGATGATTGTCTGAATGTAATCGTTCAATTCCTTGCGCTCGACAGCGACGCGGTTCTCGAAACCGGCAATGGAATAATCGCCAGAGTCGAGCTTGCGACGTGCTGAAGGCGTGGAGAATGAATACGGGTGCTGTTCCCGCGTATCAATGACGATGATCATGTTGTCACCCTTTTGATAAATTGTTGAAAAGAGGAAAAGGACGGATGCCGCGAAGCACCCGTCCTTTATGATAGTTGTTACGAGAAAATGCTCTTTGCCTGCCTGTTCATCTCGTGGTCGATCTCGTCCGGCGCGCCGTCTCCTGAATCAACCCCGGCGCCACCTTCGATGAGCCGGTTGAAATAGATATTCTGGAAGTCGCCGGAGTTGCGTAGCGAAATCTCGATCTTGATATCCAGCAGCTTTTCGAGGTTGGCAGCCAGTTCACTGGCTTTTTTGATTCTGAGACCACAAGTGTAAAGGTCATTCTTGAGCCACTTGATGTTCTCGGCGCTCGCCAGCATGTTGTAGCGCCACAGTTTGCGCCCGATGTAGTTGGGGGCGATGATGCGCAGCGTCCACTTGAGCATCGGTGCGCCGGAATTGGCTGTCGTGATCTCCGCGCGCTCGACGCTGACCTGATACTTCCCATCGGGCACTGTCTCGAAGTCCTTCTTTTCAACAGGCGCGTTTTCGAATTCTTCGTCAAATATCGAAAGATCAATCGCGGTGCCGGACTGCGCACCAGTCTCGGGTTCATCCATCCCGAATACATCGTCGTCGTCAAAGTTGGTAGTCATTGGTGAAGCTCCTTAAAATTGGTCGCGCGATATGCGCGGTGATGCGGCGTGAAGCCGGTCATTACTTGCCTGCGGTCTTTCCATTCCTTAGCTGGTTGCCTTTCTGATAGGCGGCGAGGAACGTGGCATAATCAAGATCGATCACGGGCGGCATAATGCTGCTGCGGTCGCCAGCCTCAAAATACTTGGAAGGTTTCGTGTGCAGAACCCGGCGGAACTCGGTCTTGCCATCGGCGTTCTTTTCCTCGATGATGTCGGCGTACAGGATGAGGTCAGCCATTCCGAGAATCTGCCCGGACGCCTTGTCGGGCAGCTGCGGCACTGATTTTCGGTATTTCTCTGTGCGAGTCTCGATCTCAACATCAACTGAGTGTGCGATCATCCACAGTCCAACCGGCAAGCTCGCGAGCTTGAGAAGGGTTTCGTAAAACAGGCTGTTTGCGAGGACATGCCCCTTGCCGATGGACTTGAAGTCGCCGACATAATCCACCTTGTATTTCTC
>CAZQSL010000224.1:0-2215 GCA_964595945.1 uncultured bacterium | reverse complement strand
TGCGGCCGCGCACGTCTATGTGCGTGAAATGTTTCTTCGGGTAGCGGCCGACTCCGCCATTCGGATTGATCTTCTCGGCATAGTCGGCGACAACTTTCGCGTCGACACCGGCAACGACTATGTCCGCAGCCTTGCCGACCAAGTGCTGGCTGTTTAGTTCACCACCGACTTCAGCATTGTGCGTTTTGCACCGGCATCCGCAATTAATGGTCACGGGTTTGCCGAAGTGCGTTCTGATCTGCTCGCAGATGGCGACAACCCTGAGGTCAATCATGTCGAAGCCGCACCCGCATTTGCAGGCGAACTCCGAACGCGAAAAGTGTTTTGAAATATCGGGCATAATAATGCCTCCAGATTGTGTTTTGGTGATTTACGGTCAGTCCACGCGCCGGACAGTGACACGCATGATGCGCTCAAGGTTGAACTTCTCATCCTTCGCGATGCTGCCGTGCGTGACGTAGTTGAACAGCCGGTAATCCGGCCCGGGCCCAACAAGACCGAATTCGCGCAGCGCGCCGTTGGCTTCTTCCGCGAGGAAGATCGCGCGGACATCAATGGTATCGGTTGCCATTGCCGAGAAAGCGCCTGTCTCGCGATTCCAGTAGGAAACGGTGACGGACTTTCTGAAAAGCGGCGAGACGAGCGCGGTTTTGTCAGCCGTTGCAGCGGGCGCGCCTTCCGTGTCCCATCCCGGTTCGCCTGTGCCGACCCACCACTGAGCTATGCCGGTTGTTAGGCCGCCGAGCGCACCGACTACAAGTCCGAGTCCGGAGTCCGTGACGATGTTGTGACCTTCGCGGATGACTTCCGAGCGGCCATCGAGATAATGGGCGATGTCGATGTAGCGGCCTTCGATGGTGAAACTGGATTGAATGTGTCCGCTCAGTCGAGCGGATATTGAGGTGTTCGCCATAACGGTGAATTGAGTGTCCTTTCATAATCATTCGTGAAAAGCCAGTTGAGAACGAGCGTGTCGGCACCTTCGGGACGCCAGTCGGAGATCGCGGACGATTCGTCATTCTGCGTGCATATGTCGAGGATGAAGCGCATTCCCGCCGGAATCCAGAGATCGAGGATGCGGAACAGCTTGTAGCGCACACGCTGGAACATCGCGAAATCCGATGTCGCCCTGATCCTGATCTTGATGGTAGCGGGATTGATGTCCGGCCCGACTATGTAGTCCGCAGTATCGGCCGCCGAATCCATGTTCATGATGGCAGTCGCGTCGGACATATCGAGCGTGGTGCTGTCCGGCAGATTCGTCATAAGGATATTGCGGTTGTATCGGATGATTTCGATGTCCCAATTGATGATGCCCTGAATGAGATCAATGAGTCCCGCGGTCGTGCCTTTCTTGCGGTAGATTTCGACGGCACGCTTTATCTCGGCGCGCTGTCGCAGAACGGGAAGCTCGCGATTGTGCAGCCACCCCACATTCCACGCCAGTTGCTCGATCATGTCGTCACGCACTTCATCGGGATTGGACAGATCGAAAAGGCCGGACTGCTTCGCTCGGAATCGTTCGAGAGCGATAGCTATGATAGCGAGGTACCGTTTGAGTTCACCGTTCATGTCGTACTCTTCATAGATGCCCGGCAAATTGCCGTAAAGCTTACCGGAGAAATCGAACGAAGAATCACACATGATGCGGCCGCGATAGTCAGCGCCACTCGTGTCGAGCCAGTTGCCAACGGCATCCTGCACAAAGAGCCGGTAGTAATTGATCTTCCCGCGTGCCGGGCTTGAGTCCTTCAAAGTCGCGCAGGGTTCGAGAGCATCAAGCACGGTCGCGCCATCGGCCAGCGTCTGCGGATAATCGCGCAGGCGGCGCACCAGAACGACACGAGCCGCGCCTTCAGGGACAGTCCAGGAAGCAACAACATCATTATTTCTGTCGAGATCGAGTGTAAGTGCCATTTGTCATTCCAGCGTGAAATGTGAAAAAGAGGAACCGGCGGCGGAGCCACAACCGCCGGTCACGGATGCTGCCTTCTGCTACGAGTGTGTGACTTCCCAGTCCACGGAGCCTGTGATGGCCGATGCGGCATTGATGGTGAACCCGGCAGCAGTCTTATCGCTGAACCACACGGACGTGTTAGCGCCGGGCGTGAGTTTGACCGAGTAGCTTGCGTCGGCGAATGATGTCGCGAAAGTGACTGCGGCGGAAGTGGCATTGTCGAGCGTCGCAGTGCCGAACTTCACCTGCGAGCCATCC
>CAZQSL010000223.1:0-2243 GCA_964595945.1 uncultured bacterium | reverse complement strand
AGGGGGATTTTACTCTTAAGAAGCCAACTTGTCAATAGTGTGAACAGCCTCTAATTATCATACTTATAGCGAGGTGGATTCCCCGCTGGGGGGCTTCATTGACGCCTCGTGTTAGTGCGGAGCTTGTGGTGATGGCGGGCTGCCGGGGTCATAAACCGAAGTTGTCAGGGTTGTCTCTTGCGGGCGCTATTGCAGGGTGTCTTAGTCCCAATGCTGTTTACTTGAGAAAATAACATCTGTAATCGAACGCCCCTCCTGACTTCATGTCTCATAGATTCCGGGCTCATCCGGAATGACGGCTAAGAAAACAGCATTGGTCTTAGGGTTTGGAAGAAAATAAACATAGCAAGATTGCGCCGTATTTTTGGCCGCAATCAAGGCGCTTGCGAAGGAGCATACCTAAAGGTATGTAACTGAGCAGGCAACACAGAAGACGGAAAATAAAGACAAGCAAGATGCTAAGGTTATTTTGTGACAAGCCCTTAGTCCTGATAGATTGGCTGTGGCAGGCGAGCGAAGGAAGAACTTGCGTCTACATCACCGCCCTGTACTATCCTGACGAGTTCGCCTACGATGCTTTTGAGTTCTTCGGACTGTGCGTTGAGTTGTTCGGATGCCGATGCCGAAGTTTCGGCAGTGGCGGCAGTCTGTTGAGTGATCTTGTCCATTTTGGCGACGGCGTTGTTGATCTGGTCAATGCCCAGGGACTGTTCGGTGGTAGCGGCGGAGACCTCGCCGATGATGTGAGCGATCTTGGAAATGAGGGTGGCGATCTGATCGAGAGCCTCGTCGACATCTCTGGAGACAGAGACACCGTTTTCGGAAATTTTCTGGGATTCGCCTATCATGGAGGAGGTTGTTTTCGCGGCTTCGGCGCTACGCATGGCGAGGTTGCGGACTTCTTCGGCGACGACAGCGAAACCCTTGCCGGCTTCGCCTGCGCGAGCTGCTTCGACGGCGGCGTTGAGTGCGAGGAGATTGGTTTGGAAGGCGATTTCGTCAATGGATTTGACGATGCGGGCGGCTTCGTCCGAGGATTGTTTGATTTCGTTGATGGCCGCCGACATGCGTTTCATGGCATCGACGCATTTCTGGGCGGTTTTTCGGGCTTCCTGTGTCATGGTGTTGGCGTGCCGGGCGTTTTCGGCATTTTGTTTTGTCATGGAAGTCATTTCTTCGATGGCGGAAGAAGAGTCTTCGAGAGATGCGGCCTGGTCGGTGGCGCCTTCGGCGAGCTGTTGGCTCGATGCCGAGACCTGTGCCGAGGCTTCGGCGGTTTCTGTCGCTCCGAGGTAGAGGGCATCGGTCACTCTTTTGATTGGCTGGTCGACTGTTTTGAGTATCACGACGAAGAAAATGATGCCGGCGGCGGCGAGGCAAATCACTACTATAATGAGCGCGAACTGGAGTGTGGTGGCGACTTTTTTGTCGGCCTGATCGAGTGACTGTATCACTTCGAATGCGCCGTGTACTTCGCCGACTTTCCAGTTCTCCATTTTTGCGCCGGTCGGGTCGAGGCCTGAGTCGTTGCCCCAGAGGGCTTGTGATGTGGAGGGGTCGCCGTGACAGTTCATACATGTTTCGGATAGTTTTACGGGCAGGAAGTAGCGTACGGAGTTGATCGATTTGTCGACTTCGTAATATTCGGCAAGGTTGTTTTGTTCGAGAGCCTTGAGTGCGCGGGTTTCGAGTTCGTCGGGTTCGTTTGTGGGATTACGGGGTGAAAATTTCGGCACTTTAAATTTGTAGCCGCCTTCGGTAGCCTTGCGCATCGCCGCGTGCCACGCGGACACTACGGGCACGACCGCGAGGGCTTTTTCCTTTTCGCCTTTTTCTGAATAATCGCGCAGCATTTTCTGGGTGAATATGCCTTTTGCCCATTTGTCGTCCATTTCTTCTCTTGTGGATTCGGCAGTGAGGCAGATGGCTCGGGCTTTTTCGACGTATGAGTCGATGGCGGTTTTTTTTGCCTGGTAGTGATAGGCTACGAACAGTATCGCGAGCATTATTGACGGCAACAGTATTCCGATGGTGATGATTTTGCTCTTGAGTGATAAACGGCTTGACATCTTTTCCTCCGTCTGTCTCTTTTCATATCAATTATATACTACGCAGTTTCAAACAGAGTGGGAGTGGAAAAGGTTTCGGAATGGAGAAATCAGTAGCTGTCAAAAAAACAAAAAGCGGGAGACGGGACTCGAACCCGCGACCCTCAGCTTGGGAAGCTGATGCTCTACCAACTG
>CAZQSL010000222.1:0-2321 GCA_964595945.1 uncultured bacterium | reverse complement strand
GGCTCAACATAAACCGGCTGCTCTGCTCGAACTGCGATGATATGAAAACGTGCCCCTATCTCGCCCAGTTCAAAGACAAACACTTCAACTGGTTCATCCAGCAGCAAACGTTTCTTCACAAGGCCGACAAGTTTGTGAAGCATTTCGACACCGTCGTTTTCGACGAAGACGTCCTCGCAAACTTCATTGATGAGATTATCGTGCATGCGAGCGATGTGTCTGTGCTGAACGGCTATGTGACCGCGCTCGTTGATGACCTGACTGACATTGGCGAGGATGCTACAGGGTATGAGGCGGTTGGTCATCTGCTGACTGCCCTCGAAAAACTGCTCACATCCGACATTGGCAAGGCACCCATTACCGGCGACATTCTTCATCGCAGGCTCGATGAACACTGCGTTGCGACCTGCGGCATCCCAGTGCGCGACCTCATGGCATCAGTCGGCATTGCCGAGCGGGATGTGATAAATAAAATATCGTTTTCCATTCGCGACAGTGAACTGCCTCTCGATTTCATTACCGATTTTCTTACCATCCTGCACTACGAAATATTTCTCAAGCCGCCCACGTCAAACCTGAGCAGGCTTACAGTGTCACGCTGCGCAGCTTCTGACAATAGAAATTCAGGCAGCCAAAACGCGCCGCAGGCACCGCAATCAACTCTGCACATCTGCATGAAAACACACATGCCCACTTTCGACAAGCCAGTAATTGTGCTTGATGCCACAGGCCATCCAGAGCTTTACGAAGCGCTTCTCGAACGGCCAGTCACCACTTTCAACGCCGCTTACCGATTTACCAACCACGTCACGCAACTGTTCTCCAGCGCGTCCACCATCACGGCTCTCAACAATGCCACGCATCGCGGCAACATGATGAAGATGCTCGCGCACTACCTCGCCCGCGAACCATCAACTCTTGTCATCTGCAAGAAATCACTCGTTGACCGCATATCAAAAATGCTGCCTCCGCAGGCTGCCGTCACGCATTTCTTCGGCAATCGCGGCTCCAACAGTTTCATGGGGTACCGGCAAGTTATCGTTTTCGGCGCTCCCGGCTTCGACCGCGAGACGGTCATTAAATACGCAAGCTGCCTGTTCCATGACCGTAATTTGTCCACCGACACCTGCATGACTCAGCGCACTTATACCGGCACGAACAAGGCGGTCAATGTGTTCGCTTTCAAGGAACCGCTGCTTCAGGCCATTCTTGAAATATCACGTGAGGATGAAATATACCAGTCGCTCAATCGCGGGCGACTCGTGCTTGATCACACCATTCACCTCGTACTGCTCACCAATATTGTGCTTGATCAGATACCTGTGACAAACCTTGTGTGTACTGAAATTGTGCTTGGCAAAACGGTGTATGCACCCAAGCAAAAGCTTAGTCAGATAATCCACGACCTCATGGAGCGACAGCTGAAACACATCGGTTTCACCAGTGTGTCGCGCACCATTAGGCCACTGCTGGATACCAATGCAAAAGCGCCACAGGAATTGCTGGACTATTATGCTGAGAAGCAGGCAATCCCTGATCACCCATTGGGCAACGAAAAGATAGACCGTCGTACAGTTGAAAGACATGTGAAAGCACTCGCAGTGGAAATGAAACTGTCATCATTCCGGGTCAATTACAAAAGTTGTGAAGGCAATGGTTTTTTTGATATTCTGGGGCACGATAGATCATGCATGCAACATGCCATCAACTTTTTCAGCGAGTGTTCATGCTTCACAGGCACGACGTTTGCCATCTCCGGCAAACAATAAGGGTTTACCATAATAGCTTGTATTTAAGGGCTTTATTGCTTGGTGCTGCACATAATAACGGTTGGGCAAATCTGTTCTATAAATACTAAGTATTAATGATAAAAGATAAGAACAGTATTAATAGAAAAGATTTGCCCAACCGTAACCCTCTCCCAACTATGATGAAAGGATGTCATTTCCCATGGCAAAAACAGCATATCGCACAAAGTATTCCACCACCACGTCCACGAAACAGTCGCGTGCCAATGCGCCCATATTCCGCATCACGGCCAACTCACAGAAAGAGCGCACCATCGCTCGTGCCAACCGGCTGATCGACGCATACCGCGCCGCTGGCTCCGCCACATTCGTATCGACTGATCTTCGTGTCATCACCCACAGCATGACCCACGCAGAACGCGAAGTGGCCTATGACTCCGGCGTCACCTACTACCGGCTCACGCCTATTTATTATGCGTATGTCGCGCATTGTTTCGCGAATGCTGGTGCCGCGCTCGCATCCGGCAAACTGTCAGAATCAGCCTATCGCACCATGCTCGACCGCATGGCCCA
>CAZQSL010000221.1:0-2374 GCA_964595945.1 uncultured bacterium | reverse complement strand
CGACTTCGGCCTTGAGTCCGCCGCACTTGTTGAACGCAGCGCGCACGACGCCGTCTATCTGAACGAGGAAAGAGTATTTATCCCAATAGTTAATAGCTGTGCCCTGAATTGCCATCAGCCCACCTCCTCAATCAAACGGCCACCGTCCCACTGGCTGATGCGGAAGATTACGAACTCTGCCGCTTTTGTGGGGGCAATGCCGATTTCGGTAATGACTTTGTACTGGTCGACGATGGACTGCGTGTTGAGTTCGCCGTCGCACTTCACATAAAACGCATCCTGCCATTTACCTGACCCCGCATCATAAAAGGCTCCTTCACGCCAGTACTGTTTGAGGAAGAGCGTGATAGCGGTGCGGAGGTTGCGCCACAAATCCTGATTGTTCGGTTTGAAGACAGCCCACTCGGTGCCTTCCGCGATGGACTCGCAGATGTTGAGGAACAGGCGGCGCACATTGATTGAGCGCCAGTCGGACATGGCAGACACAGTGCGGTTGCCCCACGCTACGAATCCGACGCCACGTTTTTTGATGATGGGATTGATGCGTGCTGGATAAAGCGTGTCGCGCTGGCCTTTGTCTAGTGTGTATTCAAGCCCGATGATATCCGTGAAAACGCCGTCCTCGATACCAGCCGGAGCCTTGTGGACGCCACGCACGACGTCTGTCTTCGCATAGATTCCCGCGAGCTGGCCTGAAGGCGACATGATCATGGAGTCACTCGTGAGCGGATCTGTGATTATGAGATTCGGGTAGTAAATCGCGGCATAGTTGCAGCTGAAGGCAGCCGTGTCCTGCACGTATTCCTTTATCTCCGACACAGTCATACCCTGCGGCGGATCGAGAATGCTGAAAATGTCGCCGCGCAGATCGGCATAGCCGCAGAGCGCGTTGTGTACATCTACAGTCGTGATGCCGGGACATGTGAGGATATTGATTTCATCGACCGGATCGAAAGCGTACACGCCTGTGCGGGACGCGGAGTTGCCAGCAAAATCCGTGTTTGTTAGTCCCGTGATTCCATCCGCACCGTCTGTAAGTGTGAATGTGCCCACAGCGGGACGGTTGTCAGGTGACGCCGTTTTGTTGTCAGCGTCGAGAGTGAGCCTGATATAATCGGAGCGGCCATTCACGATCTTCAGAGCGTAGTTGGCATTGGTGGAATCCATGACGAGGTTATCGTGCGACTCGACGAGTATGTCGGTTTTCAGTATTTTAGCGGCGTCTTCCGCAGCCACCGCAACGGTGCTGTAATAAACTTTCATGCGGAACTGATCGCTGCCGCCGAGCGATGATTCACAGATGACCACTTTTGTTTTATTGCCCCAGTCGCCGTGCGAATCCTTCTTCGTTTCGCACGAACCGGCAGACACGGTGAAGATCGGAACGGGCGTGGCGGCGCGGTCAAGAAGCGTAGCGGTTGCAGCGGCTGAAGTGACGGTCTTTTCGTCCGTTATTTGGGTGTAGTGAGTGACGCGCGTAACATAGCAGCGCCCCTTCACCTTTTTGAAGAAACCCTCTACGGCGTAAGTCAAATGTCTGTTTGACAGGTAGCCGCCGAAGATTCGTTTGTACTGCGCGAATGATGTTATCAGCACCGGCGTGTTGACGGGGCCGCGCTCGGCAATGCCCATGAATGCCGCTACGGATGAACTGACGCGCTCGATGGTCTGCTGATTGCTACTGCCTTCCTCGACGGAAACATCCGGCGATAAGTATTCTGCCATGAGTAATTTCACCTCTCATTTTTTACTGTTTTTGATGTTTGATAGTGCGTGTAAAAAGCTCCGTGCCGGTTTCGCGATCATTGATGTTCACAATCCGATCAACGGCGAGCTTGCCCGTTTCTACTGCGGTGCCGAATACTTCGACATCATCGATGCGGCACTTGCCAGATGACTGCCGCAGGTTCGACAGGTTCGGACGATCCAGTCCACCGACCGGTGTGGTTTCGATAATGTTGAAAATGGAATCTCCGACAGTGACGTATTTCGTGTCGATGAAGAACACGCTGACGAGTTCCTGCAGGGCGAGCAGTTCCGCGCCGGTCGAGGCAGTAAGCAGCAGTTCGAAATCAAGATGGTAATAACGCGGCCACAGTCGCTCGGAATAAGACAGAGCGTCGATATCAATCGACAGGAGCTTTTCACTGATACGTTTGTCCTTGTTTTCCTCGACCTTCGGGCCAATTACAATAAGCGACGGCACATCCTTGATCTCGTAGTAATCGTTCTGCGGCACGAGAATGGTGCGCGGCGTGACAGCCGATTGAAGCGAGGTTATGAGCGATTCACACGCCTGCTTAATCGATGAGACCAAGAAGCGCCTCCGCGAAAATGTTCTTCACTTCGTCCTTATACTGCTCCATCACGGGCT
>CAZQSL010000220.1:0-2425 GCA_964595945.1 uncultured bacterium | reverse complement strand
AAGGGTATACGACAATACAGGTAGCAGTAGAAAGCTCCTGTATACCTTTCGCGTACCAGATGAACAGGGAACACTCTGGACTGTTTTCGAATATGACAGCGAAGGAATTCATCTCGTAAATGGCATGTCGTATGAAAGCACCCCTTCATCAGTGCAGAAACAGACAGCAGGTAAAAAGTCAGTTGTTACCGATGCTGCGCTTGTCAGAAATATGCGACCGAAGAAATAGTCATTAAGTCGTCAGAGTGTGATAATATGGTTTAAAATGATTACTCAATACATTGTTTAACCCAATAAGATTAAAAAAAGCGTGCTTCAGGGAAGTCGGGGATGGTAGTTGTCAGATGGCTGAGCGGCTGGTGTTGCGGCGCTCGCAGTGTATGATGGGGCATACGTCTGCTGCCTTGCGGCGCGCTCTGACTCGCCGGGCGGCGTGTGGTGTCCGCTGCCGTGACACGGGTTTTTTACACCGTTCCCGAAAGGTGGAGCCTGTTTATCATATTCGCTGCGGGCTGATTGGGTTCGGCACCATGCCGATTGTGCCGGTGTCCTACGGTGAGGACTATGCCGGCGGTCCCGCCTTTTTGGAATGATTTGCGCTGCTCATCGCCGGGCCGGTGTGTATGGCCGGCCGTGTGTGTTCAAGTAAGGTCCGAAGTAACCATCCCCATGTGCGCTGAAGCACGCTGGAAAAAAATCAGTTGAGTTTTATGCTGTCGATCTGTTCGACGAGTGAGCCTCCTTTCGTGAAGCCTGTGTATTTGATATATCTGAGTATTTCATGGTTCCAACCGGAAATGACGGTGACGTTGTCTTCGTTCTGCGGCAGCATGAAGTATTCGTAGGGCTGGAGATTGACCACATAGGTTTCGATGCCGGGGTTGATGCGCTGCCGGTAGAGCCGCAGCAGGTATCGAAAATCCCTGTGGGGGTCGCTGCAGTAACTGTCGTCATAAATCTCCATGTCGGTCAGCACTAATAGGCGGTCGGCGGCGATTTCGTTGTCGATCATCGTCCGCAGTATTTTGTAGGCGTTGGTCGTATGACCGACCGGCGCTGTTTTGATCTTCTCCATGTTCGCGAAAATGGAGTTTTCGCCGGCAACATTCACCTGGGCTACGCCTTCGGCGAACGCGAGAACGAGGTGCCTTTCACACATCTTCGCCGCTATGGCACCGAGCAGTGATGCGATATCTATCGGGTCTATGGTTGATTCACTGCTTATGGCGTTGCATGTCATCGAGCCGGAGTTGTCACAGGCTATGACTGTCGTGCCGTCGAGCCGCGGAAGGTTCTTTACCGAGATATTCATGGCATCCACCAGCGCGTTTTCGATTTCGCTGTCTCTGCCGCGGATCGCATTCCATGCCGAGTACCATCTGAACGGCAACTGGCGCGAGGACATTATGACTGCCTCGTTTCGCAGCATATCATCGGTGATGTGGCGTCTGAGCGCCGGGTCGGCGAGCGCGCCGGAATCGCAGAGGTTCCGCAGGTTGCGTATCAGCGCCATTATGGGCATCTGCCAGCCGAGCGCGTTCCAGATTTCCTTCGAGGCTCCGGCGTGAGGGAGCACCATTTCCCACGGGATGCGTCCCTGCCTTATAAGACTCCGCAACGTTTCGACATCTTGCACGTCTGTCGTTTTAAATTTTTCGACCGCCGCGATTTCCGGCAGCAGATCGTGGTCTGCGTCGCTCATCTGCGCCCAGCGTTTCGGGTTGATAAGATAGTTGAAAAGCGCGCGCTGCCGGTCGCCCGCCGGTTTCGGGTGGTAGAGCTTCAGCATCTGACGCATTCCGAACTGCGCGCCCTTGCGGTACTTCATGCACTCCCAGTTGTCGAAGCGGTTCAACCGGTCGGCGGCGTATTGTCTGAAGATGTGCGGGGTGCCTTTCGACAGACCGTGGCGATCATCCTTCAACAGCGCGGCCATCTCGATGAGGTCGTCGGGACGAACAATTATGCGGTCGAGCGCGTCTTTAAGATAGGGTCTGCACTCAGGCGTCACGGCTGCAATCGCCGCAGTCTTCTGTGAGATCGAGCGGAGCCGGAGTTCTTCGCGAAGGAAGACCGCGAGTTTGACAAACCACTCCGGCCAGCGGGTTGCGACCTCGCGTGCGATACTGTCTATCCGACCGGTCGTGTCTCCGTATAAACTTTCTTCGTTGACGAGCGAACACGCCGACATCATCGCGAGAGTCGAGCGGGCGTCCCACCGGTAGACCGCGCCGCCTTCGTAATTGAGTGCAGCGTCATGCCGGCGAATGTATTGTTCGTACCACGTTTCGGGTTTTGAAAATTTACTCATGTCACTTGCTCCTTTCCTGCGTGCTGCACCGGCGGGAGGAGAAGCACTTGCCTTGCGGCCTCTCCCCTTGCCGGGATGCGTGTCATGCGGTGCGTTTTTTCGCGGCGGGTGCCT
>CAZQSL010000219.1:0-2463 GCA_964595945.1 uncultured bacterium | reverse complement strand
GACCATTTTGAGCGCGACCTTCGATTTTGCTTCGGTTTTTACCGTGTCACCGTCGTAGATGCAGTGGTCGAGTTCGGCGGGTTTCCAGTCTTTTCCACTGACGCGTTTGACATGGACTTTTCCGACGATGCCGGCGACGTAAGCGTCGCACTCCTCATCGTCTGCCGCCTGAGTTGTAGCAAATGACAGAAAGATTGCCGCGAGTAACATATTAATGGATAATAGGAGGATACGTTTGCATTTCCTGATTGTCATGGTCGTGTCCTTTCGGGAGCGAGTTGCATGCAAGTCATAAATTCAGATTAGCGGGATGTGTCTCGCGAGTCAATGTGATCGTGGGAAAAGGGCTTGTGAAATTTGTGAATGGAAGAAAGTGAAAAAATACACAAATATTTTCTTGATATGGGTTTAAATGGTTTTTGCTTATCCTTATAATACAATAGATATGATGCCCGGACGGCAATTCCGGGTTAGCGAGCGAATGGCCGGCAGGCCGGAGGAAGTCCGATGAAGACCACCAATTTGGAACGCGACCTCGAATTCATCAAAAAGGTCGAGCGTATCAGCGGCGAAAACGTATCCAAGTGCTACCAGTGCGGCAAGTGTTCCGCCGGTTGTCCCGCTGCCTATGCGATGGATATTCTGCCCGACAAGATAATTCGCTACGTGCAGCTCGGCATGAAGGACGATGCCATCAACAGCGGCACACCGTGGCTTTGCGCCTCATGCGAACAGTGCGCTACACGCTGCCCCCAGGGCGTAGCACTCTCGCGCGTCATGGAAGCCGTGCGCGCCATCGCCATCGAGGAGCAGCGCAACAAGGCGCCCGAAAAGAATGTCCGCCTTTTCTACAAGCTTTACACGGACAATCTCAAGATGTTCGGCCGCATCTTCGAGCCCATGATGATGGGACTCTACAACATGCGCAGTTTTCAGCCCACCAAAGATATGAAAAACGCGGTTGTCCTGCTCCGCAGGGGCAAACTCGCATTCAAACCGTCGACATCGGGCAATGTCGCCGAAGTCCGCAAGATTTTCGAACGTGTCAATTCGGAGGAAAAATGAACGCAAAATACGCCTACTACCCAGGATGCTCCCTGCACAGTTCGGCCAAGGAATATGACATGTCCGTCAAGACAGTGTGCGGCAAACTCGGCGTCGGACTCGATGAGTTGAAGGGCTGGGTCTGCTGCGGCGCGACACCCGTGCACGCAGTCAACCCCAAGCTCGCCATAGCACTTTCCACAAAAAACCTCGCAATCGCGGCGGGCATGGGCAGCGATGTCGCTGTAGCTTGCTCCGCCTGTTTCGGACGCATGAAAACCGCCGCCCACCACGTCAACCACGACCCCGCCGAACGCGACGAGATGAACCGCCTTGCAGATGTCAATTACAACGGAACCACCGAGGTCTACCATATAGTCACAGTCCTCCAACAGCAGGGAGCAGACGCCATAGCGTCGAAAATCACAAAAAAACTCGAAGGTCTCAATATAGCCTGCTACTACGGTTGCCTCATGCTCCGCCCGCCTAAGGTCGCGCAGGTCGACGATCCCGAAAATCCGTCGATCATGGAAGACCTCATCGCCCCGACCGGCGCACGGACTGTCAAATGGAATTTCCGCAACGAGTGCTGTGGCGCGAGTTTTTCTGTCGCGCGCACTGACATGGTACTCAAGATGTGCAACGACATCATATCCGACGCCAAGTCACACGGCGCAGACGCGATCGCCGTAGCATGCCCCCTGTGCCACATCAATCTCGACATGCGACAACCGGAAGTCGAAAAAAAATACGGCGTATCGCTCAAAATGCCGGTCATGTATTTCACGCAGGTGATCGGCCTCGCTATGGGCGCGACTCCGGCAGAACTCGGTCTCAAAAAGCTCGTCGTAAGTCCCATGAATATGCTCAAGCAAAAGAATCTTCTCTGAGAGGAATGTTCGCAAATGGCCAGAATTGGCGTTTTCATCTGCTGGTGCGGCGAAAATATCGCCCGCACGGTTGACGTCGCAAAAGTCCGCGACGAAGCGGCCAAACTCCCCGGCGTCGTCCATGCCGAAGACTACAAATACATGTGTTCCGACCCCGGGCAGGACCTCATCCGCAAGGCGATCGAGGAGAAAAAACTCACAGGTGTCGTAGTCGCCGCATGCAGCCCACGCATGCACGAAGCCACCTTTCGCAAAGCCGCAAAGAAAGCCGGCATCAACCCCTACCTCTGCGAGATGGCCAACATCCGCGAGCACTGCTCGTGGGTACACGAAGACCGCGGCGAAGCCACCGCAAAGGCAACCGACCTCGTGCGCATCATGGTCGAAAAGGTACGCAAAAACAAACCGCTCAACGTCATCAAGGTGCCCATCACGGGCCGCGCGCTCGTCATCGGCGGCGGCATCGCGGGCATACAGGCCGCGCTCGACATCGCCAACGGCGGACGCGAAGTCATCCTCGTCGAAAAGG
>CAZQSL010000218.1:0-2466 GCA_964595945.1 uncultured bacterium | reverse complement strand
CCGGCAGATTTATCTCTCGAATCCTTCGTCGATGATGACATTCCTACGGTTTTCTTCTCCCAGTCGTTTTGCCAGAAATCAGCACTCGCGATGTCCCTCGCAAAAAAACATGGCGGGCTTTTCATCGAGATCGACAAGTTCGCGACCCGCTCGACAGTTGCGAAGGTGGAGGCGTTCATTGAATTCAGCGTCAATCGAAAATGACTGCCAGTCTGGAGAGTGGCTGCTCGACTGCGGTACGGGGTATGCCAAGCTTCTTGAGTTGACAAATGGCGATACCATGATTTTGCCATCACGGGAGTTCCGCGAGAAGCGGGCAAAATTCAACATCATTGCAGCCACAGGACACAACGTGCCGGGCGAAGACATCAGGCGTGTGAATGAACTCGTAGCACTCGCCGAAGGCGCGCTCGCAATCATTGCCAGCGAAGACTTTACAGTGCTCGACTGTGGCGCGCGAGACGTGAAGTATGTGGTTGTGGAAAACCGACGCATCGCCGGTATGGACTGGAACACGGAATGTGGCGCCTTCACGGGGCAGCTCATCGAACTGCTCGCGAGTCATTTCGCTATCGACATGGACACGGTGACGGCGGAAGAAACGATGATCCCCGTGGTGTGCGGAGTACTTGGCATGACGGCGATGTTCGACGAGATTTCCGGTGGGTTGCCGCACGGCATAGCCCTTGCTCGATTTCTCAAAGGCATTGCAGTCAACTGCGAACATCTCATCGGGCGTCCCGGGCGGATTTTTCTTTCGGGCGGCCTGTGTGAAAACCGTGCCTTCGTTTCCAGTTTTTCGATGCCGGCGACACCGCTGGGAAGATTTGTACTCGTCGAGGGACTCCGATCGATAATTGCCCGCGAACGCTCACAAAAGTTGTTGTAAATCAATGGGAAATCGAATATAACATAACCTTAATATGTTTAGCGGGAGGAAGTAATGAAAGAAATCAAGGTAGGGAATATCGTCGAAAAGATCATCGAGAGGACAGACTATCCGCTCGAAAAAGCACGCGAAACACTCAAAGATGAAACCATCGCAGTCATCGGCTATGGAGTGCAGGGCAGGGCACAGTCTCTGAATATGAAAGACAATGGCATCAAAAACATTATCATCGGACTTCGCCCCGGCCGCTCATGGGATCTCGCGGTATCTGACGGATGGGTACCTGGCGAAAGTCTCTTTTCTATCGAAGAAGCAACTCAGCGCGGCACCATCATCAAGTACCTTCTCTCCGACGCCGCACAGAAACTCAACTGGAACCTCATCGCTCCCGGACTCAAGAAAGGCGATGCCCTTTACTTCAGCCACGGCTTCAGCGTAGTATTCAAAGACGTCACGGGCGTCGTGCCCCCGGAAGATATCGACGTCATCCTCGTAGCCCCCAAAGGCTCCGGCACAACAGTACGTCGCCTGTTCCTCGAAGGCCGCGGCATCAACAGCTCGTTCGGCGTGTATCAGGACGCCACGGGCAAAGCACGTGAACGCGCACTCGCGGTCGGCGTCGCCATCGGCTCGGGGTACCTCTTTGAAACCACTTTCGAAAAGGAAGTCACCAGCGATCTCACAGGCGAACGCGGCGTGCTCATGGGCGCCATCTACGGTATCTTCAAGGCACAGTACGAACTCCTCAGATCAAAAGGCCACTCACCCTCCGAAGCATTCAACGAAACAGTCGAAGAAGCCACTCAGAGCCTCTATCCTCTCATCGCCGAAAACGGCATGGACTGGATGTATGCCAACTGCTCGACCACCGCTCAGCGCGGCGCGCTCGACTGGTATCAGAAATTCTGCGATGCCACCAAACCGGTTTTCGAAGAACTCTACGAGTCAGTCGCCAACGGCACCGAAGCCCGCATCTCCGTCGAATCCAATGGCAAAGATGACTACCGCGAAAAACTCGAAGTCGAACTCAAGGAAATCGCCGACAGCGAAATGTGGCAGATCGGTTCACTTCTCAGAGAACTTCGCCCAGAACGACAGGGCAAATAACCGCACTACTCATGTTTTCATACTTTCGGAGGCTCTCCATCACGGGGAGCCTCTGTTGTTTTAAATTGGTTGATCAATATATGATTGGCAAACGAACACAATGAAAAACAGCCGCACAATGAAAATCATGGGTATCGCCAGCATCGTGATGTCATGCGTTGTGTGGCTAATCATCCCAGCCATGCCGTGGATACCGATTTCGAAAAGCGCGAAGATCATCGCAACGACAGCGCTTGTCATTTCCGGCGAAGTTTTTTTCTGGGGCGGCGGACTTATACTTGGTCGCGAAGTTGTCAAAAAATTCCGGGACCGCCTGAATCCCCTGAAATGGTTTCGCCGAAAAAAGGTGGATGACAATCAGGAAGGGGCTTAACTTGTTTCCTATTCTTGCGTCTGATTGTGTAACTACAACAGCGAGGTGCTTTCCATGAGAAGTGTTACTGTCCTTTCATGTGTTGTGACGCTTAGTG
>CAZQSL010000217.1:0-2482 GCA_964595945.1 uncultured bacterium | reverse complement strand
CCAGACTCATCGCGCGACAGCAAAGTCAGATTCACATACTTCACGCCTTCGAGTCCATCGACAGCGGCGATCAGATCACTCATATAAACGCTCTGCCCGAAATCTACATTGGCAAACGAGAAGAAATCGGCAGTCTTATTCCGCACCGCACTTTCGATGTCGCTCTGAATATAGTTCTCTTTCACGAACACTTCCATAGTCACATTCACCGGCACATAGACCGGATCGCAAACGACAGTGGTCGCGTTCAGCATCTCACGATCAGCAAAATATTTCTCGACTTCGGCTTTCAACTCGTCGGACGGCATGCCGCCGCCTTCGGGGGCTATATAAAGATTGATCTGGCCCCAATAGGAATTTGCGCCTATGGCAGTCGTAGTGACTGTCGCCTTTGCCACGCTCGGAAGCGCCTCTGCGAGAGTCTTATAATCTTCGGCAGTAACGGCTCGCCACAACGTCCGCAGTGCTCGCGGAGCCAGTTTCTTTATGCTCTCGACTGACTCGCGGTCAACCCCGCCGGAAGCCGATCCCGGGTTAGTGACAGATGAAACGGCGGCAATCGAACTCACCATTTCCGTGATCTTGCTTGCTCCCACGTTCCCCGCCGCACCGCCGCCAACCCGATAGACCGCCCGAATGTTGTTCGTTCCGGAGGCTGGCACCTTGCCATTCTGGTTGTCGCCGAATGACACAGTGACAACTTCGTTTTCGTCGATCTCGATTTCATAGTGTTTGTCAGATGCCGAACTGTCGAGAAGCGAACCAACGAGCGACCACTTCGATTCGACGCCGTTTTCCGTTACATATACTTCGAGCGAGCAAGTGCCGTCTGGAGCATAGGAAAGCGGAAAGAAGCTGAGTTCGAAATATTGAGCGGCGAGTCCCGTACTGCTGCCAAGAACTTCACTTTTTGTGATTCCTTCGATGGCTGAAACAGTGCCGGAGGTGGAGCCTGCCGGAATCGAAAGATCGTATAGAGTCTCGAAAGTATATGTGGTGTCATCCGCCGCCGACTGTGCCGTTGCCACTTGTGTGCCAGCCGGGATGGTTGTGTCAGTCGCTTGCGCCACAATGGTGAAAACAAGATCGGCAGTAGCCGACACTGCGGGCTGCGGCGTGTAGTTAATCATTCGCGCGAGATTCATCACCGACTTCCGAAGTACGGCAGTCTGCAAAAACGATTCGTTGGCGATCACGTCACTACGATAGGAAAGCGCGTCGAGCATGAACGACACGAGTTCAAGGATGACCATGCCCTGATCGGAAGCGGAATAGTCTGTCCATTCTGGAGTGAGCGACGGAATGGAATCAACCATTGACGACAGAAACGAAAGCCAGTCCTGCGACGTATAGTCGATCTGCTTAGAGAAATTTATGAGTTTGCTGACATCGAGTTCGGACATTGTTTATGACTCCTGATGAATCATGGTATTTACCGCCGCGAGCTGCCGTGTCGCCGTAATTTCGAACTCCACCGCGATTTCAACAGCGACACCGGCGGGCGATGAAGTAGTGTCGGCGACTTCGATGGACTTCAGTTCCACGCGTTTTTCCCACCGCCTGATCTGCTTGCCGATTGTGTGGTTCGCGACGCGCAGCCCAACATCCGTCTGCGGAGCGAAGACCAGACTGTCGGCATTTCCACCGAATTCGGGACGCATGACGCGCTCGCCCTGACGTGTGCCGATGATCTGCCGGATGCTTTCAACGATGTGCGAAGGATCGCCAGTCGTGACAGTGCTTGTGGCTATGCCGCCCGTGCCGTTGAATCGAAAAGGAAACTGCGCTCCAGTGAACCCTGTTGTAGTTGCCATAAATCACACTCCGAACTTTTCTCTGAGCGATGCCGCTTTTGCGGTAACGCCTTCTGCATTCGATGCCGCCGCAGTTGCCGTCGTGATTTCACCTTCGAGTTTATCCGTGTCGATGGCGCTCACGGCAGACAGACCTGAACTAACGGAAGTGATGATAGATAAAAGAGCCTTCACATCGTCACTCTCGGCAAGCTCCGGATATTGAGCGGCAAAACTGGCAATAGCGGACTGAGCGGCAGTTGCCGACGCGACAAGGTCAGCCGCTTTTTGCTTGATAGCCGTGAGCGGGTTGCTTCCCGCCGCATCGATTCTTCCAGACGGCAGACCCATATTGCCCTTAAATCCACTTATGCCGGTAGCAGTAACGGACTTCGCACTCGACAGCTTTCGCGCTTTCGCCGCCAATCCCGATGTAAAGGCAGTCGGAGACGTGCCGTCCGCGTCCTTCAATAAAGAAGTGATCTTGCCGAGGACTTCACTTCCGACATGTTCTTTCAGCTTATCGAGCGCTTCACTCATGTCCGATTCCTTATCCGCAAATTATCCGATCTTTACCTTCGACGAACCCTGACCGACCTTGCCGGATGACAGTCCATGTGTGTGTCCCGGCCCGTCATTAGCCTCTGTGTTGCCAGCGAGCGGGTCATCCGTGCGCGCCGCCGCCTTGC
>CAZQSL010000216.1:0-2482 GCA_964595945.1 uncultured bacterium | reverse complement strand
CGCCATGTTGCCGAGTACCTTCAGTCGATGGACTCACCGTATGTGGTGATCGACAACAATCAGGCATTCGAAGACGCGTTCCGCGACGAGGGCGTGCTTTTCATAGACGGCGACGCGGCCGAAGAAACAGTGCTGCACAAGGCCGGCATCGACAGGGCCAAGGCGCTCGTGGCTGTCGTCGGCACCGACCCCGAAAACATGTTTATCACCATGACCGCCCGCGGGCTCAATCCAAATCTGTTGATCGTCGCCCGCGCCGAGGACATAAACAACAAGGGAAAACTCATCCGCGCAGGCGCCGACAAGGTGGTGCTGCCCTATGAAATCGGCGGACGCCGCATCGGCGCACATGTGCTCCAGCCATCGGTCGTGAAATTTTTCGACACTGTCATGAGCACCGACAATCTCGAACTCACTATGGCGGAGGTCGAAATAGTGCCGCAGAGCTGCATGGTCGGCCGCGATTTCCGCACCGCCAACATCCGCAGCAACACGGGCTGCATCGTGCTCGCGATCAAACAGGAAAACGACCTTCAGATGAACCCCGCACCTGACACGGTCATGCAGCCGGGCGATGTCCTGATCTGCATCGGCACAGGGGAGCAGGTGACTAAACTCCAGAGTATTGCAGGAGGCAACTAATATATGGCCGTTAATTCGACACTTGGCAGATACAACAGGATTATATCGAAATTCAGAAAACTGCGCATCCTCGTCGTGGGCGACATCATGCTCGACGAATATATCTGGGGCGACGCGACACGCATCTCGCCCGAAGCCCCGGTGCCGGTCGTAGAGGTCAAGAGCCGCACCTACAATCCCGGCGGCGCGGCCAACACTGCCCTCAACATCCTTTCGCTCGGCGCCAGCGCGACCATGGTCGGCGTCACGGGCAGAGACGAGTGCGGCAAAATCCTGCGCGGACTCCTCCTCGAAACAGGCATGGACACTTCGCAGATAGCTGTCGATCCCACTCGCCCCACCACCTGCAAGACAAGGATCGTAGCTCACAGCCAGCAGGTCATCCGCGCCGATGTCGAAGACGCTTCTCCCGTGCCGGCCAGAGTCACTTCTGCAATGGCAAAATCCATCGACGCTCTCATGGACAAAATCGACGGCATAGCCGTCTCCGACTACAACAAGGGCGCGCTGACCCCTGACTTCATGCGTCACCTCACCAACGTCGCGAAAGAGGCCGGCAAGATCATCACCGCCGACATCAAGCCCACACACTGCGAATGGTTCAAGGGCGCCACCGTCATCACACCCAACAAACTCGAAGCGCAGGGCATCACCGGCATAAGGATCACCGACGAAAAATCACTCCGGGCCGCCGGTCTCAAACTGCGCGAAATGATGGGAGCCAGGGCAGTGCTCATCACGCTCGGCGCGGGCGGCATGGCAATGTTTAACGGCGACAACGAGATGGACCACATCCCGGCGCTCTCTTCCCAGGTATTCGACGTCACCGGAGCGGGCGACACCGTGCTTGCCACTCTTACGCTGTGTCTCAGCGCCGGCTCGTCACTCGCCGACGCCATGCGTATCGCCAACTATGCCGCCGGCATCGTCGTCCGCAAAATGGGCACCGCTACCGCCACGGACGAAGAACTCAAACGATTCATCACTGGAGGATGTTGACCACATGACCGATACCCGCCGAACGCCCGAAAGCAAAATCGTCTCTTACGAACAAATCGGACGCATTTCCGACGAGTACAGGAACGAAAAGAAGAAAATCGTCTTTACGAACGGCTGCTTCGATGTCGTTCACCCCGGCCATGTCTACTGTCTCTACAAAGCAAGCAGGGAGGGAGACCTGCTCGTCGTGGGCCTCAACAGCGACGACTCGGTGCACCGCATCAAGGGACCCACGCGCCCCATCCTGCCCCAAAACGAACGGGCCGAGCTCCTCGCCTCTTTCTTCTTTGTCGACTATGTCGTGATATTCGACGAGTCCACGCCTATCGAGCTCATCAAGCGGGTGCGCCCCAAAGTGCTCGTCAAGGGCGGCGACTATCACATAGGCACGATCATCGGCGCAGACGAGGTCATCCGCGACGGCGGCCGCATCGTCGTCGAGCCGCAAGTGCCCAATTTCTCCAGCACCAACATCATCAACAACGTCATGAAATAACATAAGACATCACTCCGGCGCATGCCACGCCGGCGCTCGCAGGCGGCCGCCTTGCAGGACCCGACTCCACAATCACCCGCACCGCTCGGGAGACAAAGTATCCTCGACGCCCTCTTCGGATGGGCGCTCCCCGTCCGATGTGTAAGCTGCGGCGATCCTTCAGGCAGTGTCGTCTGCGCCTCCTGCGCTCGGAAAATCATCCCCATCACGACTCCCTTCTGCTCACGCTGCGGCGCTGCCATGCCGCCCGGCGCGGTGATCACTACCGAATGCCGCGCCTGCCGCGACCTGCATCAGCAGTATGACGCAGCACGCGCCATGTATGTCTACGGCGGCCCTCTGCGC
>CAZQSL010000215.1:0-2486 GCA_964595945.1 uncultured bacterium | reverse complement strand
TGCTGGATAGTCGCGCCGAACTCCATGATGGCCCCAATATTCACGATCTCGTCACCGTTTGTGTTGCGAGTGCCGCGAAAGAGCCCGACGAACGCCTTGTCGCCAAGTATCTCCTGCGTGATGGAACTGATCAGGAAGCCCGTGTCGATGAGCGCTTTCGACGAACCCTTCGCGGCAATGGTGTAAGGAGAAAGCGGTGCGAACGACTGGCCGCCGGGAGCCTGATTCTTAATTCCTTTCTTTATCTCGCGCACGAGCAGCATCGCGGCCTTCGTTGCCGCCCGGTTGAGCGCCCTGTAAAGATTCGGGGGGAGCGTGCCGTTAAGCTTCGCTTCGAGCTTTTTCCAGTCGCCGTACTGTTTGATATTTACCATTAATATATCCTCACAACCTGCACGACCTTGTGGCTCACAACCCCGAACACATTCATGATCTGCACAGTGACCACCTTGTACATGACGCTGCCGAACTCGACGCGGTCGGACTCGTTTATGTCCTGGCCGGGAAGGATGGAGATAACGGCATCGCATTTCTGCGCAGTCAGCGTTTCGTTCGGCGTCTCCACAAATTCGAACTGGAACTCAGCATCGAACACGAACGGCGCGTCATCGCTGCCGTAAATATTCGCGACCGTGGCATCAGGCACATACCGTTTCCCGATCTGCCCCGAGCCATTGAGAAGTTCGGCGACACCGCCAGACACAAACGCCTTGTCTTTCGATGTAAGAAGCTCATTCATCAGCCGCGCTCTTTCTCATAGCCCCTGTAAGGGTACTGCTCATCCGCGAACACCGATTCCTCATAGATCGTCGGCATGACGCCTGGCGTAACGAGTATGCTGCTGTCGGTCGAGTCAACGACGCCGTCTGATGCATCGGCTGCAGCCACCGCATCGTCATACTGCTTTTCGAGGTCTTCCTGCAGGTCTGCCCAGAACCCCGGCTGCTTCGTTTTATCGACTGACTTGTCGCCGCTCTCGAATGAGAAATTGCTGGCAGTGATCGATCGCATCAGAATGCATACGTTTATGTGCGCCTTCAGGATGATGATCTCGCGATCAGTCCCTGTCGGGTCGGGCACGATTTCATTTTCCGCGACCGACCACTGCCTGCGAAAATCCTTGATAACGGCATAGACCGCCTTCGCGACGCACCGCGTGAGGTATTCGTCACTCAGAAGCTCACCCGCCGTGTCGCCGATGTCGAGCCGGAGAAGTCCGACGATCTCAGTTACCAGCATTGCCGGTCTCCTTCAGCCGTTCTTTCAGGGCATCGACAACAGCAGCCCGGTTTTCCGTTTTCAGGATGGACTTGATCACCTTCGGATCGGACTCGTCTTCGACGATCTCAATCGCTTCATTCTCGTCGAGCATTTCATAAGCCGCAGGATCCGGAGCGGTTTCATTTCTGACTGCTTCATCCTTCGCAGCAGCCTCGGCCACAACTGCGGCTTCTTCATCTGTCACGACCACCACATAACCCGCGTCAATCAGCGACTGAATCGCGGGCGTGATCTCCGGCACCGATGCCACCGCGCCGCCCTGGATACGCAGCTTCATCGAAGGGACGTGGAGAATACCCTGCGTGAGATTCCTGATTTTCATCATTTTCGTCCCTCCGATCAGGCGCTGATTACAACCTTCGATATGATGTCGGGGCGGGTCACGCCCATGCCGAGTTCGCTCCAGATCAGCCAGCCGGTCTTGAATTTGAGTTTCTTGTCGATGGCTTCAGCGATAAGAGGCTCGCGGATGGGCATCTTGCCGATTTCCTCATCGGGAATGAGTAGGATTTCGTCAGCGGCAGCAGCGGCAGTGAGCAGGATATTCGCGCCACCATAAACCTTGATGATGCCTTTCTGTCGCAGTTCGAGCTGGGTGACGGGATCGAGGTCCCACGAGCGCATTTCATTGAAGCGCTTGCCGCGCAGCACGATGTACTTCACCGTGAGTTCCATATCTTCGAGAATGCTGATCGCGTCGTTCAGCGCGTCCTCCGTGAGAGCGCCGCCGGTGATGCGCACGACATTCGACTCTGGCACCGCGGCAGAGATGACGCTGATGGTGCGCTTGTCGATTTCCTTGCGGATTTCGTCGGACGAAGATGTCTGGATGTCGGTGATGGTACCGATGTTGCCATTGCGCAGAATCGACACGTCCACCATCGGCGCGCTGTGGATGCGGTATGTCGGGATTTCGAATTCGTCCTTACCGACCTCAAGTTCGCGGGCTTCGCCTTCTTTTGATATCCAGTATGCCTTGAGTTTCGGCCGTTTCTGGTAGAGGGGGCGCTCACCTTTGGGCAGGTTATGCTTCGTGAGAAGCAGCGAGCTGATTTCCTTTGTCTTGATATCCTGTTCGATGGGCGCTGAGATGGCGGCGGCAAGTGCGCGCATGCCTTCGGGCGACTCAAGCGCCTCGCTCATCAGCTTGCCCATCGTTTCCATGAACTCCTGCGAGTTCGGATTGAGATGTGTGTCCATAACGG
>CAZQSL010000214.1:0-2540 GCA_964595945.1 uncultured bacterium | reverse complement strand
ATCCGCGAAGGCGGCAGAACAGTCGGTGCCGGTGTCGTCACCAAGATACTTGAATAATTTCTAAAACCCTTGACAGGGTTAACATCGCGCCCTACAATGGGGTTCTTATTTTGGGTGGTTTAGCGTGAGACAAGACCTTACTCTCGTATGCTCCGAGTGCAAGAGCAAAAACTATTATTCGTCGAAGAACAAGACAAACACGACGACGAAGCTTGAACTCAAGAAGTACTGCAAAAAGTGCCGCAAGCACACAGTGCACAAAGAAGGCAAGTAACACAGCGCGTACAGATGGAAGCGCGCTGTATTAGCGTGCTTCCTGACTGCGATATGCGGGCTGATCCATGAGGAAATGCTCGCCAGGGAGGCCTGTAGCTCTAATGGTAGAGCGTCGGACTCCAAATCCGAGGGTTGGCGGTTCGAGTCCGTCCAGGCCTGCATAACGATCTGATCCACGCCAGAAAAGGAAGAGAAAATGGCGCAGGCAACAGAAAAAGAAAAAGTGAAAGTCGACTACATCGCCGCTATACGCAACTTTTTCGACGAAGAACGCGAAGAAATAAAAAAAGTCGTATGGCCAACGCGCGAAACACTCATCCAGTCAACAATCACAGTGCTGGTTGTGCTGCTGGCGGTATCGGCAGGCATGGCAGCTGTCGACTTCGTTTTGGGCAATTTGTTGGTACTAATACGCTGAGGACATTCAATGGCTGCAAGGTGGTACGTAGTACATACATACTCAGGGCATGAGAACAAGGTAAAAATGAGCCTTGAAAAACAGATCGCCGCTCATAACCTTGAAGATATGATCGAAGATATACTCATCCCCACCGAAGAAAAAGTTGAGCCAAAAGGTGGCCAGCGAAAGGTCGTCCAGAAAAAGATATTCAAGGGCTATATCTTCATCCGGATGGAAATGACCAACGAAACCTGGTACATAGTGCGCAACACCGCAGGAGTGACCGGCTTCATCGGAGATGGCAGCAGACCGACTCCACTCTCGGAACAGGAAGTCAACTTCATCCTCAAGAGAATGGGACTCGAAGCTCCGCGAATTTCCGTCAACTTCGACAAGGGCGAAGGTGTAAGAGTCCTCTTCGGGCCGTTTGCGGACTACACGGGCGTCGTCAAGGAAGTCGACCTCGCGAGAGAAAAGGTAGTGGTGCTCCTTTCCCTGTTCGGACGCGACACTCCCGTCGAACTCGAATTCGACCAGATTGAAAAAATCTGAACGGATTCCCCGCCACTGCCCCGGCGCGCGGACAATGCGACGGGGACGGCTTTAGAGTGAAATGAAGAATTGAAACGATGGTTTTGATATAAACGTAAAGACAGTAAATGAGAGGGATGAAATACAATGGCAAAGAAAGTCGCGGCCTTAGTGAAACTCCAGCTCCCGGCTGGCAAGGCGAATCCCGCACCGCCCGTCGGCCCCGCGCTCGGTCAGCACGGCGTCAACATCATGGAGTTCGTTAAACAATACAATGACAGGACCAAGGACAAAGAAGGACAGATCATACCTGTCGAAATCACCATCTACGCCGACCGCACCTTCAGATTTATTCTCAAGACCCCGCCGGCTTCCGATCTGATAAAAAAAGAACTTAAGATCGACAAGGGCTCCAATGACACGGGGCATAAAAAAGTCGGAAAACTTACACGCGAACAGCTCAAACGCATAGCCGAAGTGAAAATGCCCGACCTCAATGCAACCGACGTCGAAGGCGCGATGAGCATCATCGCCGGCACGGCGCGCAGCATGGGCATCGATGTCGAACAGTAAATAACCGCACTTGATATAACACAGAAAAGGGTGTATTGAAGTGGCAAAATTAACCAAAATAATGAAAAAACGGACACAGCTCATTCCCGCCGGGAAAAAGTCCTACACTGCATCCGAAGCGCTCGGGACACTCAAGAATATCTGTACCGAAGCCCCGAGGAAATTCGACGAAACAGTCGAAGTCGCCCTGAAACTCGGCATAGACCCCAAAAAACCCGAGCAGCAGCTCAGAGGCACATTTGTCCTCCCGCACGGCACGGGCAGAGTGCCGCGCATCCTCGTCTTCGCACTCGGAGACAAGGCCACGGAAGCACAGGAAGCCGGAGCTGATTTCGTCGGCGGAGAAGACCTCGCGGACAAGATCGTCAATGAGGGCTGGCTTGATTTTGACATCGTCATTTCGACACCTGACATGATGAGGGTCGTCGGCAAACTCGGTAAAATCCTCGGCCCACGCGGTATGATGCCCAATCCCAAAAGCGGGACCGTTACGTTCAGCGTCAAGGAAACCGTGGGAGAATTCAAGCGCGGCAAAGTAGAATACAGAAACGACAAATTCGGCAATATCCACGTGCCGATCGGCAGGGTGTCTTTCGAACAGCAGCAGCTCGAAGAGAATTTTCAGGCACTTTACCTCACCATCCTCAGAGCAAAACCATCTGCCGCCAAAGGGCAGTATGTAAAAAACGTGGCAGTCGCCGCAACTATGTCTCCCGGTTTGAAAATAGATCTCGCGACCCTCAGCAAATAACGGAGTGGC
>CAZQSL010000213.1:0-2623 GCA_964595945.1 uncultured bacterium | reverse complement strand
GGCGAGCCAGCCGTCGGTGACGTGGTTGTTGGTCGAGTCGAGTGAAGCGTTGGCGTGGTCGATGTCGCCGTAGTTGAGTTCGTAGTAATCGGTGACGCCGAGGAAGTTGTGTTTCCAGACCTTGAGGCGCGCGCCTGGTGCGCCTGTGGCTGCGGGATGTATTTGCAGTGGCATGATTTCGAGCCAGTTGGCGTCGAATTTGTCCTTGAGGCGTGACTGGACGCTCTTGTCGCCGTGGGTGCGGGGTGTGTCGGGGACTTTGACCGTGGCATCGACGAAGAAGTAAGGGAGATCGCCGCTGAGCGTGATGTTGTAGATACCCTCCATGGTGTAGTCGAGAGATTTGTGGCGGAAGGTGACGGTGGAGCGGAGCTTGAGCGACGCGGTGTTGCCACGCGGGCCGGCGGTGTGGCCGATGACGTCGAAGAAGTTGGAGACGCGGTTGAGTGTGCGGCTTTCGGATTTGTATGTGAGGCCGATGGAGAGGAAGCTTGTGGGTGAGATTTTTTTGCCGTCGACGGTGATGGATAGTGTGCCTGATGAGCCGGCGGATATGGTGACGTGGCTATTGGCGAGAGTCTTGCCGTCGCAGGTGACGGGACCCTGTGGCGCGCGGCGAGGGCGGGTGGATGCGGCGAGCGTGTAGTCGGTGAAGGGTTCGCCGTTGGTTTCGTGGATGAAGGTAATGGCGCGGGTGGGCCGGTCTATGGAGGGTTCGATGATGTCGAGGGATTCGACGCGGGTGCCAGAGTCGGAGGTAAGCGCGAGGCGGTCTGCGGGTGCGTCGAATGAGTCGGGGAGCGTGAATGTTAGAGGCGTGCGGATGCCGGGGACGAGTGAGGGGGAGTTTTCGTATTTCGAGTGGTTGATGACGCGGAAGGTGAGTGTGGAGGGTTCGGCGACATCGGTGTCGGGCAGTGAGGCGATGGCTGCGTCTGCCGCGCGTGAGGCGCTGTCGAGTGCGTTGGTGGCGTAGTGGAAGGCGACTTGTGCGCGTTCTTCGTTGATGGCGGGGCAGTTCATGCCGAAGTGTGTGGTGGAAAGGAGTCGGAGTTTGTTTTCGAAATAGGAGTCGGGGTTTTTGTGGATGAGGGAGTCGACGGCGACGAAGGTTTTTTTGTCGGTGCGCATGTTGTCGGTGATGTGTTCGGCGATACGGGAGAACCAGCGGGCGCGTTCGGAAGTGCGCCAGAGGCGCTGGTTGACATATTTTTCCGACCAGCTGCTGTAGCCTGCGAACGAGCCGTCGGCCGTGTCCTGCCGGATGGTGATTTCGCTGACGGGGTCGTGAGTGGCGAGATATTCGCGCAGGGTGGTGAATTCGGCGTAGGGGCATTTTGCGATGATTTCGGCGAATTCGTTGATGCCGTAGGTGTTGGGGACTTTGAGGAAATCGGGGAGACCGAGTCCGATCCAGATGTCGGCGTCGGCGTCCATGTTGATGTAGACGAGGGCGTCGCCGGTGATTTTGCCTTCAGTCTGGAAGCGGTGGATTTTTTCGAGCCATTTTTTTAGTGAGAGATTGGCCGCGACGTCGCCGTTGGTAAATGTGGGGATGAGCTTCATGCGTGCGTCGGATTGTGTGGATTTGAGCCAGACGGGATTGTACATTTCGTTGGGGGAGAGGCGGGGGACGAAGTTGCGGAACGCGTCGAAGGGGATGGCAGTGTAGTAGAGGCTGATGGCGTCGATGCCCTGTTCGAGATAGAGTTCGATGTTGCCCTGTGAAAACATGGATTCCTGCGGGCGGACGAGTGGTGTGTAGGAGTCGAAAATGTCGGCGACGCCTGAGGCCTGGGGATTGGTGATGGTGCGTTTTATGGTTTCGCGGAATTCGCCGGCGGTGAATGCGGAGGCGATGCCGTTGTTCCAGTTGTCGATGATGACTTCGTCTATGCCGGCGTTGACGCGGCGTTTGATGGCGTCGAGCACGTCGGGGGCGTAGCGCGGCATGATGGATTCGAGTGACCAGTAATTGTCGAAGTCCCATGTGCCGCAGCATTGCAGTCCGCGGTCGTTGCAGGCGTCCATGAGGTTGACGAGTTTGCGGATGATGCGCGTGTCAATGCCAAATCCGGTATCGTCGTTGCGGTCGCCGCGCCATGAGTGGTAGTAGTTGACGTGAAAGCCGAGTGCTACATAGATTTTCTTGCCGTTCATTCGATGCTCCGTTATTTTTTTCAGGCCGGTGATGATGGCTGCCGGTCCGGGAGTGGCGTGGTTATTTTTTGGGGACTTTTATGTCGAGCCATTTGACCGTTTCGGCCATGGCTGATGCGAAGTCGGTATCGTCGCCGGTCTTGGGGTGGAGAAAACCGTGGCCGGAGTCCGGGTATTCGACGTATGTGCAGTCGAGGGAGGCGGCCCTGAGTTCTTTGCACATGTTGCGTGACTGGGTGACCGGGACAAGTGCGTCGGGCACTCCGTGGAGGAGGATCATGGGTGGCGCGTCTTTGAGGTAGGTTGCGGCTGAGGCCTTCGCGAGTAGCGCTTTTTTGGGCGGGAGGCCCTTGAGGAGCGAGGATTGTATGCTTGCGAGTGTGATGGAGTTGAGGGTGGAGAGATTGTGGATGCCGTACCAGATGACAGCGAAGGGGACTTCCGGCTGCTGGGCGTCAGCGCG
>CAZQSL010000212.1:0-2711 GCA_964595945.1 uncultured bacterium | reverse complement strand
CCAACAAGGCATTCGAGGCGATAGCGACGCGCAGGGCGCTCGTCACGGCAGACACACCGGGCATACGCGAGGCGTTTGTGGACCGGCGGCACGCGATGTTGTGCAAACCGGGTGACCCCGAGGGTATTGCCGCTGCGGTGCTCGAACTCAAAAACGATCCGGCATTGCGTCAGCAAATAGCGCAGAACGGTTACGATCTCTATCTTTCCGAGTATCTGCCGCAGCATGTCGTGCAGCCGCTTCTCGATGCTATCGGACAACTCACGCGGAGATGATATGCGAAATATCAATTATATTTCCCTTTGTTGGTTATGGTCTGTCGAGATGATCTGGCGTAGCATCGGAAAACAGTAAAGACTTTCTGACACGGATTGACACGGATAATATAAACATGTTTTCACAATAGCAGGGTTTATCCCCGGGAGGCTTCAATAACAATGGATGGGGAACTATTGATATTCTGCATTTCTTCAGCCCCAGTTGTCTTTCCATTTGTGAAAAACGTAGAGGTTCCACAACTTTCTGTTGTGATCCACTCTGCCGCCGAGGTGTTCGTCGAGGAGAGCCGCTACGACTTTGGGAGAAAAAATGCCGTCAGCGGAGAGCCTTTGTGGCGATAGGGTTTCGATGAAATCCTCGCGCAATTCTTTTTTGATCCATGCTGAGAGAGGTACCCCGAATCCTTTCTTTTTCCGTTTGATGACAAATTCAGGCACTTCCGCGGCGATGGCTTTCTTAAGGATGTACTTGGTTTTGAAACCGTTGAGTTTCATCTGGAATGGTAGGCGGGAGGCGAATTCGACGAGGCGGTAATCGAGGAAAGGGGTCCTGACTTCGAGCGAGTGCATCATGCTTGCGCGGTCGACTTTTGTCATGAGGTTTTCGCCGAGATAGTATATGAGGTCGAGGAGGGCGGCTGTTTCGGAGTGGGAGCCGTTGTGTTTGCGGTGAGAGATGGAATTGCGCGCGCTCTGGAAAAGGTCTACGTCGGAAGTGGCCGTGAGGAACCCAGGGGTGAGGAGATCGAGCTTTTCAGCCGGTGAGAACTGGCCTGTCCATGTGAAGTGGCGCTGGACGATGTCTCGGCTGTCACTGGCGATGAATCGTTTCATCTTGTAGCCCATCGTCATGTATTTGTCGGATGCCGGGATCAGGGTTACCGCGCTGTTGATCGCGGAGCGGGCAACCCCCGGCAGTGCTCCATAGAGTGAAAAGACCTTGTGAGCCTGATAGGTGGGATAGCCGGCAAAGAGTTCGTCAGCGCCATCGCCGCTGATTGCGACGGTGACCTGGGAGCGTGTGAATCTCGACAGGAGCCATGTCGGGAGAAGAGACGCGTCGCTCATGGGTTCGTCGAGCATGTCGAATATGCGTGGCAGGATGGAAGGGACGTCACGCATCGAGAGGATTTCCTCGTTGTGTCCGGTGCCGATGATGGCGGCGGCGCGCCGTGCGTAGGCGCTTTCGTCGAAGGTGTCTTCGTCAAATCCGATGCAGAAACTCTTGATTTGAGGTGAATATTTAGCAGCGAACGCCGCGGTGGTTGTGGAGTCGACTCCACCGCTGAGAAAGACGCCGAGCGGTACGTCGGAAATCAGACGGAGGCGGACTGCATCGGCGATGAGTTCGTGCAGGCGGTCCGCAGCGTCATCTTCGGAGATGGATAGATGCGGAGCGTCGGGGATGCTCCACCATGTCCGGACCTCGGGTTTGCCGTCCGAGAATATGAGCATCTCGCCGGGGGCGAGCTTGCGAATATTTTTGAAGATGCTGAAGGGCGGAGGGACGTATGAATATGTGAGATAGTGATCGAGGGCGTCGCTGTCCATCTGCCGGTCGAATCCCGGAACGGCAAGGATGGTTTTAATCTCTGATCCGAAATAGAGCAGGCCTCCGATGTGGGCGTAGTACAGGGGCTTGACGCCGAGCCGGTCGCGGACGAGGACAAGACGGCTGCGGGTGGCATCCCACAGGGCAATCCCGAACATGCCGTTGAGGTGAGTCGCGAAGGAGTCGCCGTACTCTTCGTAAAGATGTGGAAGGACTTCCGTGTCGGAGCGGGTTTTCAGAATGTGGCCGCTGGCGGAGAGGCTGGCCGCTATGTCGAGATAGTTGTAAATCTCCCCGTTCATCACGACCTGGATGGAGGCGTCTTCGTTTGCCATCGGCTGCCGGCCGCCGGAGATATCGATGATGGAAAGCCGGCGCATGGCGAGCGTCACTTGTGGGCCGTTGTAATATCCGTCATCGTCTGGTCCGCGGTGTATGATGGTCGAGCACATTTTTCTTGCCGTCTCTGCTCTTGCTGAAGTGTCGCCGGGGCCGCATATTCCACATATTCCACACATCTGGAGTGTCTCTCCGTTTCAGTGATCGATTATTGGTTGCGTTTTCAGTTGCCACACAAATTCTAATTGGGATCGCGAATTAAAAAAAGTGCCGGAAGCAGAAGGTGCGCGAAGTCATCGAACAGAGGTTCCGGTGCAGGGGAGTTGTTGTGTCAGGGACAGAGAACCAAAGAAAAAAAGCCCTCCGGTGGGGGAGGGCTTTCGTACTGTAAATTTAGTATGTGAGATCAGTCTTCGATTTCCGTCATGGCTTTTTCCGCGGCGGCGAGTTCGGCATGTGCTATGTCGAATCTGTCGAGCGACTTGGAGCCGACGATGCGTTTGAGGAATTTCGCGAAGTCGTCCATGGCGGAGTATGTGCAG
>CAZQSL010000211.1:0-2753 GCA_964595945.1 uncultured bacterium | reverse complement strand
GGATTATTCCGCGCATAACCAAGCTTGATCGCTTTCCCGAAAATCTGTTTCAGGACAACGAGTTCTTCATTGATGGTCTGCGCTGCATAATCATTGCGGATCAGCCAATCTTTATACTGCTCGATGTTCGCCTGCTTCGTCTGATGCACTTCTGACGGGAGAAACGAGATCGCCTTGTCTATGACCGAACGGTACTTCTGCCATGAAGAGAAAGCGAGTTCTTTTTCCTTCACCGCAAGCCACTCGTCGAGGAAGAGCCGCATCTTGTATGGAACTATGTCGTCCATGTCGCTTTGCAAAAGTCGCGACTTGATGTTGTCACAGATTGCAGTCGCATCGCGTTTGCTGGAGGTCTTCAGCGAAATAACCTTGCTGTCAGACCCGCGCAGAAGCCGCATTTCCCAGTTCCGCTTGTCTTTCCGTTTCTGAAGTTTGATCCTGATTTTCTGTCCTGCTGCATATGCCCTGATCGTATCCATGATCTGGTCGATGTCCAACCACTCACCTCCTCCTGCGTTTGAATAACTACAAGAGTTAGTATAGGTGTTGAACACCGACCTATCAACATACCACTGGCCACGCGAGTCCTTAAGACCTCGACAGGATTTGATGATTTCGATTGCTTTCGAGCGAGAACAGGTTGCGAGTGATTGAACATCTCCGGCATAAAGCCGATTTGAAGAAAGTTGTTTATTAGCCACGGCGAAGCCACCAAAAATTGGTGACGTTCCCCTGAACTGCCGTTTGCTTGGCACTTAATGGCCGTTACTGATTAAACACTCCAGATCTCACTTGGATCTGGTAACAGTCGTACTTTTGACTGTATCTGATCTGTTGTCGCCGGGCTCGCCGTGTGAACCCGGTGACTGCCGCATTCTTTTAGCGACTTTTTCTCGGAATCTGATTCGCTGATTCCGCACTGAACGTCTTGATTGAGACTCCGGCTACGCCTGATCGCAGGTATTATTTGCCGAAGCCCGCCGGGCAGGGATGACCCGGCTGATTGTCGAATAACTGATCCACACAATACATTGTGGAAATGAACTCTCCCCGGACTGAAGTCCGGGGTATCTCGTCGGCGTCATTTCATTCTGTCGATAATAATGCAGACAATGACCGAAAGGATTCCGACCCCGGAATGAATTCCGGAGAATTCCCTACATTAACGGTTTTATTCCAAATCTCGTTGCCGGTGCTGTTGAGTTTAAGCACCCATGCATTATTGACCGATTGACCAGCAACAATGTAGCCATCATCGTTGGTTAGTTCCAATGACCAAGGAAAAACTGCGTTATCAAATCTCTTCTGCCACATAATATTCCCTGACTCATCAAGCTTGATTATGGTACCCCGAGAGCTTCCATCATCTCCAGCAGCAATATATCCACCATCAGAAGTTTGTTGTACAGATTTGAATTGTATTGCTGTGGTACTACACCAAATTCTTTCACCCATGTTGTGATTGCTTCCTTGCTCACAATTATGGAAATATTGTCGCTTGTTACACTGTTTACCCGGCAGCCCGGTGTATGCGTTCCTGTCGTTTCGTAGTGACATGCCATCGTGCTGCCTGAGGAGATCGCGCTCCACTCAGATGAATCATCGCAACGGCCTTCGAGTTGAGATGCGTTTCCCGTGACATCGCATGTAAGTGTGAATTCCGTTGAAATGGTGCCAGTTGCAGGGGACATCGAGGCTGCAACAGTTGGTGCAGCGACGGCTTCGACGGTAATTGGAGCATCTGCGTTTCCAATGGCGTTGCCGTTTACGCGACAGCCCGGTATGTAGCTTCCTGCGTCCTGATATTTGCATTCCAGGGATGTGCCTGGCGAAGTGATTTCATACCACAAGCCGCTGGTGTCACAGCGGCCTTCGAGCAGATTGCGCGTGCCGGTCACGTCACATGAAAGATTGAACGTGGTGTCAGTGTCTCCCGACGATGCTGAGACGGATGCTGCGACTGTAGCGGCGCTGGCTGCCGGACTGAGCGTGAACGCAACGTTCGATGTTTCGCCATCCGTTACAGTTGTGGTTTCAGGCGTTGGCGCGTCGTAGCCTGTCTTTGTCACATAAACACTGTGGCTGCCTGTTGTAACGTTGGGCACTGTGGCGGGCGTTGTCAAAGAGGTGTCTGTTCCGTCAACATAAATTTCCGCGCCTGATGGTGTTGAGGTTACGTGTATGGAGCCTGCTGACTGAGGGGTAAGAGACACCACCACTGTGACTGTTTCGTTGAGATCGACTGAGGTGTTTGCCGTAATGCTCACGCTGATCGTAAATGCCTGATAGCCGGTTTTTGAAACCGTCACGGTCTGATTGCCGTCGCTCACTCCCGTTAGTGAAAAATAGCCCGTCACATCAGTAGTGGTTGATCTGCCACCGCATGTCACGGTTGCTCCAACGAGAATTGTGTATCCGGCAGGTACTGCCGCCGATCTGTCGAGTGAAACGATTCTTCGCGCTCCGGACTTTACTTTTGCAGCACCGACTGGCACATAAATATAGCCGGACAAAGCGCCAGTTGGGCCGGAACTGGCAAGCGTCCCCCTGTCTCCGCTGCCGCCACCGCAACCCGCTACGAGTAGTGCCGGAAGTATCACGAACATTATGGCAATGGTAAGCGTTCACGACAAGAGCATGGAGACCCCCTTTTTGAAAAAATGGGGTCTCCAAACCTCTACCGAAAAACTTTATATGATATACTCCAGCCATTTTTTGCGGGTTACAAGCGGCTGATATGCCGCTTGTAACCC
>CAZQSL010000210.1:0-2893 GCA_964595945.1 uncultured bacterium | reverse complement strand
GAGACCCCATTTTTTCAAAAAGGGGGTCTCCATGCTCTTGTCGTGAACGCTTACCTTCCAGCTAATTTCCATTTGCATAACAGCATTGTAAACAAATGATATTCTGGTATTGCGCAAATGTTTGAGAAGTGTCTTTTCGCTGTCGAAACAGCATTTTCGCCCAAACGAGAAAAAAGCCGTCCGTTGGACGGCTTTCCTCTAGGGTGTTGCAATCGGCAACACTAACTTCAACTCACTTATATCATCGTCATAATCCGGGGTTTCTTTAGCGCCTGCGAAAAATAGTTGCCAGTCATCCTCACCGCGCGGGAAGAATTGGCCATCTGTTGTGAACAAATTGCCGATAGTCACTATAATAAATCAGTACAACTGATGCGAAAGGGGACAGTGCCATGAGTGAGAGCTTCAAACAGTATGACGCGGTGTTCATCGAATCGGTCGTCGAGGAGATCAACGAAATGCTGCTCGAACGCTATGGAGATGACGACACGGTGCCGATGCTCGGCGTGGTCGACAAGGAACGCATCCCGGGCGATGTCGCCATCTGGCTCCATGTTTTCAGGACAGAAGACGTAAAGAATAAAATGAGCGGGAAATAACCGCCCCATGACGGGAAGGCTCGATTGGAACTTTCAGAAGACATCAGGCCGGTAGCATCCGGTTTTTTTCGCACATATCTCATCGGGTGCAAGCGTGCGCTCGCCATCGATACGGCTGCTGGATCAGTCGCGGAAGACTGCTGCGGCATGATTGAAAAAAACTGCCCGGCAGGTCCCCGGTACATCGCCGTCACACATGAGCATATCGACCATTTCGGCGGCATGGGCATTTACGCGTCGCGATTTCCCGATGCCGTTGTGTGCGGGTCATCCGTGCTTGCTGATGTGGTGGCGCCACGAGCCGATCGCGAGTCACGGTGGCGGCACTCGCTGCAGGGGCTGGTCGACGTGGGCATTTTGTCCGGCAGCGCCGAAAGATCGGTTTCCGAGTCTCTGGGCATAATCCCTCCGGTCGCGCGCGTGTTGCGCGATGGAGATGTAATCGAAACCGATGCGGGGCCGGTGCAGGTAGTCGAAACCCCCGGACACAGCGAAGGCTCCATTTCCTTTTTCCACGTGCCGACTGCCACACTCATCTGTGGTGACGCCGCAGGCTCTCCACAGCCGGATGGCCGCACATGGCCGACTGCTTTCTACAGCCTTTCCCGGTATTCCGAGTCTATCGAAAAAATGCTCGCCCTCAATCCTGCCGCTCTCTGCAACGGGCACAACCGCCCTGTCACCAGCGAGAGAGTCGCGCGCCGCATCCTCGAAAAAAACATCGACGCGATCACTACCATAACCGGGCTCATCGCCCAATACTGGCGCGAATACGAAGACCTCGACCGTGCCGCCGCGGCACTCGACGATCACTACAGGATCGACGAAAAACCGCAAATAGCCTTTATCATGAAGTATGGACATCGCGGCATGGTCGCCTCGTGGCTGCGCGAAAACGGAGCCGGAAATCTTTGACGGGTAGCGCCCATTCAGGATGTTTTTGCCTGTTTTCTGCTCAGAGCCGGGCAGTTCGCCGTCTTTTTGGCCGATATGACATCAAAAGCGGTTGAAACTATTCCATTTATATATAGAATATAACGCATGCCCCAGACAGGGGCTCTATGACACCGTATATCACCGGCGGGGACCGCATGTGCCAGCCGTATCGGAGGTAACACGCTCTATGTCCGGACACAATAAGTGGAGCACCATCAAAAGGAAAAAGGGAGCTAACGACGCAAAACGCGGCGCGATGTTCTCGAAACTCATCAAGGCAATCAGCCTCGCGGCACGCGATGGCGGCGGCGACCCCGCGACCAACAACAAGCTGCGTACGCTCATCGACAAAGCCAAAAGCATCAATATGCCCAGCGACACCCTGACACGTTCGATCAAACGCGGCACTGGCGAAATCGAGGGCGCCGCCTACGAAGAACTCTCCTACGAAGGCTACGGCCCCGCAGGCATCGCCGTCCTCGTCGACTGCGTTACTGACAACCGCAACCGCACCATCGCCGAAGTCCGCCACGCATTCTCCAAACACGGCGGCACACTTGGCGAATCCGGCTGCGTGCAATGGATGTTCGACAAAAAAGGCGTAATCCTCATCCCCGCGGAAGGCGTCGACGAAGATACCCTCATGGAACTCGCCCTCGAAAACGGCGCCGACGAATGCGAAGGCGATACCAATTTCTTCAAGGTCACCTCCGGCCCCGCCGAATTCGACACACTGCGCGACGCCATCGAAAAAGCCGGCTACACCATCGACAGCGCACAGATTTCCATGGAACCCCAGACTACCATCAAAGTCGACGAAAGCGACGCGGGCAAGATACTCCGCCTCATGAACGCGCTCGAAGACTGCGAAGACGTCCAGGAAGTCTACTCGAATTTCGACATCCCTGACGAAATCATGGAAAAACTCGCCGACTGACCACGACTCACTGGAGCTGCCGCACTTTGAAAATCATCGGCATCGACCCCGGCATCGCAAATACCGGCTACGGGGTGATACAGCTCGAAGACAACATCCCTTCACTCGTCGATTACGGCTGCATTGTCACAAAACCCGCCGACTCACTCGCAGAGAGGCTGCGTACCATTTATGACGGCCTCTCGCGAGTATTTGCAGATCACCGCCCCGTCGCCTGTGCCATCGAATCCATCTTCTTCGCAAAAAACGCCAGGAGCGCCTTTCAGGTCGGCCATGCCCGCGGCGTCATCATACTCTGCGCATCCCTCCACGGCTCCGAAGTCGCCGAATACACACCGCTGCAAGTCAAAAAAAATATCGTAGGCACGGGCTCCGCCGAAAAAGCGCAGGTGCAGTACATGACAAAGATGCTCCTGCGCCT
>CAZQSL010000209.1:0-2907 GCA_964595945.1 uncultured bacterium | reverse complement strand
TGTTTTCTCGGCTTTGCCTCTTCGAGCGCATGGGGGTCCATAATGTCAAGGAGCATCACAGCCGATGTTTCGAGATGAACGATCGAGCCATGGTTGAATGCGACATACGGCAGATCATATTTCACTATCAGGTCTTGCAACCCCTTGCACAGTCTGTCACCCTGCTGTCCGGCGATTACATGAGCATTGTTCTTTTCAATTTCGAGGATAGAAAAATAACCCGCCGCGCAACTTATCGGATTTGCGGAAAGAGTACCGCCCACATAAGCGCGTGGTTTGCCGGACTCGAGACCGGCCGCAAGACACAGCATGACATCTCTGCGGCCACCGAGTCCGCCTGCCGCAGGATACCCGCCAGCCACGCATTTCCCAAATACCGTAAGATCAGGTTTGACATTAAAATAGCCTTGGGCTCCTCCAAGTCCTACGCGGAATCCGGTCACTACTTCGTCGAAGATCAAGAGCGCTCCGAACTCGTCGCAGAGTTCGCGTATCTTCTGGTTGAAATCCGGAGTCACTGGACGTGTCGCGCTTTCCGGGCCGAGCGGCTCTACGATAACAGCAGCCGTGCCTCCCTTGTCTTCATTCTTTTCCATCATCACTCGAAGTCCCTTGAGACCGTCGATATCATTGGGGAAGACTTCCTGTGTCTCTTTAAGGCAACCACGCGGGATGCCGAACGATTCCATCGATCCAGTCCCTGGCACATGGAGTCCGAACACCATCTGATCACTCCATCCGTGATATGCGCCGCCGACTTTGATCACGCGTGCCTTGCCCGTGAAAGTGCGCGCAGCGCGGATCGCTGCCATGACGCCTTCGGTGCCGCTGCCGAGCATGCGGAACATTTCAATATTGGGCATGTGGCGATTGATCAATTCCGCGAGCTTGAGTTCATATTCGTGGAAAAGACCTGTTACGGGACCGCAACTCTGGAGCAATTCGATGATCCTGTCACGTACCGGCGCATAATTGCTGCCGAGCAGCGTCGGACCTCCGGCCTGTAGGAAATCGACGTATTCGTTGCCGTCGACATCCCACAAATAGGCGCCCTCAGCTCTGTCAATGGCAAGCGGAAATGGATAGTTGAACGCGAGATTGTGCTGCACGCCGCCCGGGATATACTGCCGCGCTTTTTCGTTAAGCTTTTTCGAACCGGCGCATTTGCTGTCGAAATAATCGAGATACATCTGCATCTTGTCACGCTTCACGGGGCGCATTGGCATCTTTGCCAATTTGTCGAGTCTCTCCAGAATCTCATTAGTGTCGGGCCATTGCGAGATTGCATATTGCTGATTGCTCATCTGATTAACTCCTCTCGGTTTTCGATTATGATGTGTTATGCTTATCTGCCGATCATTCTTCGGGCACAGCCTTTTTCGCCTTTTTTCGGCGTCGGATTTCCTTTCGCTGCTCGCTTTTCATCATATCGAAAATAGTCGATTCGATTTCCGGCGCGAGTGTCGAAACCTGTTTCCCGGAAGCGAGCGCGAGGTAATATACCATCGCGCATTTTTCGAGCAGAAAAACATTGCGGACAGCGGCATCCATATCCATACCGAGCAGCAGCGCGCCATGATTCTGCAGCACATAGGCATTGCAACTCGACGAGACTGCCTCAGTGATGTTATTGAGAAGGTCCTGACTGCCGCTCAACCCATAAGGCACCACATCGACACGATTACCGAGATTAGCTACCTGCTCATCGAAAATTGCCGGGATAGACTCACCGGTCAACGCAAAAACACTCGCATATATCTGATGGGTATGCACGACCGCTCCGATGTCCTGCCGTGTCCTGTACACGGAAATGTGCATGCCGGTTTCCACCGAAGGCCGGTATTCGCCTTCGAGCAATTCACGTTCGAAATTGGTTATACAGATGTCATCGACTGAAAGTATCGAATAATCACGGCTCGACGGCGTGATGGCAATAAGGTCTTCTTCTCCATCGACGCGGACTGACACATTGCCTCCAGAACCCACCAGAACCCCTTTTTCAGCGAGCCTCATCGTTGTGTCGAATACCAGCTTTTTGTACTCGTAATAATTAGACATTTGCTACCTCCGCGCCACATCGTATTTCTACCGCCGTAATTCAGCGCCATAGAGCGTCAGAACTGACCGGTCAGTCATATCGCTCTCTCGATTATCTACGCATCCAGACTGCTTGTCAACACATTTCCCCATCCGTTTCCATGCGACAAGTCACAAAGTCTCAGCCGTCAAGTCCGGGATGCCATCATCGCGCCTCTGCCTGCCCTGAATGCAGTGATTGACAATGGCAGCATGCAATTCATGCCATATCAAGCTACTTTTGCGAAATGGCAGCCTGATATACTGTTTCGTCCTCGACTATAAATGTTATGATGCCTTCATTGTATCCCCTGAATAGGGCATCGGCATTGGTGATCGTGCCGTTGTGAGTGGTGATAGAACCAGTAACGTGGGAATTTGCAGTAACTACCGGCTGGTTGTTCAAGTTATCGAATTCGTTGCCACGCGTTTTCCATCGGGTGTGGCCGATGATGCAGGTGGTGTCCGAGTCGAGCGAAGCCAACCCCTTCCTGTATTCCCCTGTCATTATAAGTCAGATGCCGGGCCGTGCTGCTTGTGAAGGAGGTATGGCCCGTCGCTTTTGATAATGGCCGCGCGGCCGTGTCTCCATCATCGCCGCAACCAGATATCTGTCACTTCTGACACTATCTTTCATGGAACCAGAAAACTACTTCAACTGTGGTTTTGAACAATGTGGCATATCACGAGTCAAAAGTACGGTGCCAATGCGTTGGGGTTACAGCGAATGCTGAATCTTGGGCGTGGAATGGCTTCACAAATTACGAAGAGCAATGCTTAGTGTCTGGGCAGAAATAACAAATGCAAAACGAGTCAGGTGACAGGCAATTG
>CAZQSL010000208.1:0-2995 GCA_964595945.1 uncultured bacterium | reverse complement strand
ATATGCGAGCCGGTGAACCCGCATGCCCCGGTGACGAGGTATCTCATATCGAGCCTCCCTTATTACCATTAAGGATTACACTCTACCACGCTATCACGTTGCCCGCCTGCTGTCAAACCCGCCTGCTATCACTACCCCAAAAATGCTCGTCTGCCCAAACGCAAAACGGGGAAACCTCTCTCGCGAAAGGCTTCCCCGCTCTATACGACCGATGCAATTATCAATAATTATGGTTCCGCTAAATCCACTTCAGGATGCCGGCAAACACTATCAGCATCAACGCATTTGCCACAAACATCCCGCCGATCACGCGGCGCTGAGTCCGGGGCTTCCAGTCATACGCATACATGGACATAAGGAAGAACGGCACATACACAGTGACAAATACCGGCAGCGCGCCCCACCACGGATATACCCACACGAATGTCGGCGTCTTGACCAGAAACATCTCGAAAATCGCAAAAAACGCTGCGTTGGCTATCGCGTTGAATAACCTGTTGTTGATACCAAGTATCTTTGCCTTCGGGTCTTCCGGCAGAAATTTCGACAGCGCGACACCAGAAATCGCGAACATCACACTGATCTCCACACCGACACCCACCAGCAGCAGAAACGCCGTACCGGACGGCGCCGTCCACAGCGCGTGGCCTGTGAAATGCTGTATCAGCGCATTGAATATCTCACACATCCAGTGCGTCATATACAGCGCGAGCCCTGCAGCTATCCCCTTCCAATTCTTCTTCGAAAACTCATTTGCATACACATACGTCAGCACTGCCAGCATCGTCACCACATACCACTGGAAATCCTTCCCGCTCCTCAAAATGCCCAGCGCCTGTTCGGTCACTTCCGGATGATTCAGCATCTCCCTTTTCCCCCGGGTCGTTTTTGTCTCACCGATAATAACCCCATTCGACGACATTTGCAACCACCGGCCCTGCGACTTGACACAACGCCACCCCGACGCTAAAATGTCTGTCTTGTGTCTGAACACACAGTTAACAATAGGAGTTCGTGATGTCAGTAAAATGCGATGTATGTGGCAAACACCCCGTAGCCGGGAACACCGTCAGCCACTCGAACAGAAAATCCAAAAGAACCTGGAATCCCAACCTTCAGCGCATCAGGGTCGTGCAGGACGGCGCCGTCAAAACCATCAAAATCTGCACCCGCTGCCTCAGAAGCAACAAAGTCCAGAAGGTCGTCTGATTCCACTCTTCCAATCCGAAGGCTAAACGCTCTGCGGCAGTCCGCACCGCCCGCAGAGTTTTTCGCGTTTGGCACGCATTTCTCACCCAATCTCTCCCTTTTGCACCCCATTCCTTGACACCTTTTATAATATGGAGATAATATGACGGCTGTGTGAGCCTCGTTTTCTTTTTTCCCCCCTCACACCCCGACCGACACACTTCGGCCACTCCCCGGTGGCCGGCAGGGAGCAACTGTCTTGACCACTCGATTTGAAGTCTACATCAAACCGCGCCTCCTCGATTCCTTCGCCGAAGGCCTCATCAGGGACATCGAAGACCTCAACATCAAAGGCGCAAAATCCGCCCGCACCATCAAGGTTTTCGAAATCTCCGGCGACATCACTCCCGATGAAGCCTCCCGCATCGGCAACTGCCTGCTGTCCGATCCCGTCTCGCAGCAGTTCGTCATCGGCAAAACATCAGGCGAGCTCGTCAAAAACGCCTGGATCATCGAAATCCGCTTCAACCACGGAGTCACCGATCCAGTCGCCGACTCCGCCCTCAAAGGCATCCGCGACCTCGCCATTTCCTCAGCCACTGCCGTCCGCACCGCCACTAAAGTCGTCCTCCGCGGCAAACTTTCCGCCGACGATGTCGAAACCATCAGCCGGAAACTCCTCGCAAATGCTGTCATCCAGTCCTTCAGCATCGAAAAATCCGCATAAATAAGGGAATCTGCCCATGGCATCCAAAAAGAAAACCCCCACCGCACCAGCCATCCCAGGCGTTGCTGTCATCCCCATCCTCGACGCTTCCGACGATCAGCTCCTCGCCATCAGCCGCGACCGCACCCTGTCTCTCAACCTCGCCGAAATGCGCCAGATCGTCGATTATTACAAAAAAATCAACCGCAACCCGACCGATATCGAACTCGAAGTCGTCGCCCAGACATGGTCCGAACACTGCAAACACAAGGTCTTCAACGGCATCATCGACTACACCGAAAACGGCAGAAACGAACACATTGACAACCTCTTCAAACAGACCATCGTAGCTGCCACCAAGGAGATTCGGAAAAAATTCGGCGCGTCCGACTGGTGCGTCTCCGTCTTCGAGGACAATGCTGGCGTCGTGGAATTCGACAAGGACGACCACTTCGTCTTCAAGGTCGAAACCCACAACCACCCCTCGGCACTCGACCCCTACGGCGGCGCCAACACCGGCATCGGCGGCGTCATCCGCGATCCCCTCGGCACCGGACTCGGCGCCACACCCATATTCAATACCGACGTTTTCTGCTTCGCTCCCCCCGACCTGCCACACGACCAGCTCCCCAAAGGCGTCCTGCACCCCAAACGCATCATGAAGGGCGTCGTCGCCGGCGTGCGCGACTACGGCAACCGCATGGGCATCCCCACTATCAACGGCTCGCTCCACTTCGACATGCGCTACCTCGGCAACCCCGTCGTCTACTGCGGCACGGGCGGCCTCCTGCCGGTCGACCGCGTCAAAAAAGCCCCCAAAAAAGGCGACCTCATCGTCGCTGTCGGCGGCCGCACGGGCCGAGACGGCATCCACGGCGCCACATTCTCATCGGCCGAACTCCACGACGAGTCCGAAACCGTCTCCAGCGGCGCTGTCCAGATCGGCAACGCCATCGTCGAAAAAAAGGCCATGGACATCATCCTTCAGGCACGCGCAAAAAAACTCTATACCGCCATCACCGACTGCGGCGCAGGCGGCTTTTCGTCGGCAATCGGCGAAATGGGCGAATTCACCGGCGCCACCGTCCACCTCGACCGCGC
>CAZQSL010000207.1:0-3049 GCA_964595945.1 uncultured bacterium | reverse complement strand
CGCGACGCCGACAAGGTCGGCGCCTTTGGCGCCACGGTGGTCTTCAACGGCCAGGTCGACAAAAAAACGGCCAAGGAAATCTCCGAATCTTTCATCGAAGTCGTCACGGCTCCCAAATACACCGAAGGCGCTATCGCCCTGCTCAAACAGGCAAAAAAAACACCCACCCTGCGAGTGCTCGAAATCAAGGCTGACCGCTGGAAAAAAGGCAACGGACGGCTCGATATCCGCTCACTCCTCGGCGGCGTCGTCATCCAGGAATCCGACGACCTGCTCGTCCCCGACGGCGGACAGATCAAACTCGTCTCAAAACGCAAACCCACCCGAAAACAGCTCGCGGACCTCGTCATGGCATGGAAAATCTGCAAACACGTCCGCTCCAACGCCGTCGTCCTCGTCAAGGACGGCATCACTCTCGGTGTCGGCGCAGGCCAGATCAACCGCATCGACGCTCTCAAGCACGTACTCGAAAAAGCAGGCGAAGAAGCCGTCGGAGCCTGCCTCGCATGCGATGCCTATATCCCCTTCCGCAACGCCATCGACGAAACCGCCAAATACGGCGTCTCAGCCATCATCGAACCAGGCGGCGCACGCAAGGAAGACGAAATCATTTCCGCCTGCGACGAACACAACATCGCCCTCTGTCTCACCGGCATGCGCCATTTCAGACACTAAGATTTGTTTTGCTTCACATAATTCATTACAATAATTGCGGGGCCTGACGGCCCCGTGTGTTTTTTTTCGACCGCTTGCCACCGGAGCCACCGCCATGAAACGCATATATATGGATCACGCAGCGACCACCGCAATGCACGAGGACGTCAAGGCTGTCATGCTGTCCTACCTCGATGATATGTTCGGCAACGCATCGAGCCTCCACAGTTTCGGTCAGGAAACAGCCGCAGCCAGGGAAACCGCACGAGCTCACGTCGCCGCCCTCATCGCTGCACGCCCCGAAGAAATCACCTTCACCGCCGGCGGCACCGAATCGGACAACCTCGCCATCCACGGCATCGCCCTCGCCCTCGAATCCAGAGGCAAACACATAATCACCTCAGCTATCGAACACCACGCCGTCCTCCACACCTGCGACTTCCTCCGCACCCGCGGCTGGGATATCACCACCCTGCCCGTCGACGGCTACGGATTTGTCGATCCCGATGATGTCCGCAAGGCCATACGCCCCGGCACTGTCCTCGTCTCCATCATGCACGCCAACAACGAAATCGGCACCATCGAACCAGTCGCCGAAATCGGCGCGATCACCCGCGAGGCAGACATCTGCTTCCACTGCGACGCCGTACAGTCCGCAGGCGCCATCAAAGTCGACGTCGACGCCATGAATATCGACCTCCTCAGCATGTCAGCTCACAAACTCTATGGTCCAAAAGGCATCGGCGCACTCTACGTCCGCCGCGGCACCCGCATCACCCCCATCCTCCACGGCGGCGGCCAGGAGCGCAACCGCCGCCCGGGCACCGAAAACATTCCCGCCATCGCCGGATTCGGCAAAGCGGCCGAGCTCGCCCTCGCACACCGCGACTGCCGCGCCGACCGCCTCATCCCCATGCGCGACCGCCTCATCGAAGGCCTCACTTCTTCTCTGCCCGAAATCATCCTCAACGGCCACCCCACCACTCGGCTACCCAATAATGTCAGCATCTGCGCGCGTTACGTCGAAGGCGAATCCATGCTCCTCGCTCTCGACATGGAAGGCATCGCCGCCTCCACAGGCTCCGCGTGCTCATCAGGCACACTCGACCCATCCCATGTCCTCACCGCCATCGGCCGCCCTCACGAAGACACCCACGGCTCACTCCGCCTCACTCCCGGACGCATCAACACACCCGGCGAAGTCGAGCGCGTCATCGAAGTATTCCCCTCCATCGTCCGGCGCTTCCGCGACATGTCCCCAGTCACACCGGCCCACTTGAGATCATAAATAAGGCAAACACTCTCATGCGCATTATTTTTCTCGGCACCAGCGGTGGCCAGCCCACCCCGAAACGATCACTCCCTGCCATCGCACTGCACCGCGAGGGCGAAATCATACTGCTCGACTGCGGCGAAGGCGCCCAGACCCAGATCATGAAAAAAGGACTCGGATTCGGCCGCATCTCCAAAATCATCATCACCCACCTCCACGGCGACCACCTCTCAGGCCTCATGGGCCTCCTCATGACTTTTTCGCTCCTCGAACGCGAAAACCCGGTCACCGTATACGGTCCGCCCGAACTCTCCCCATTCTTCAACTCGCTCGTGCGCGATCTCAAGCTCCACACACGCTATCCCGTCACCATCCTGCCCCTCAAGCAAGGCATCTTTCACCGCGAAGACGAATATCACCTCGAAGCCTTTCCCGTCCCCCACTCGGCCCCCTGCATGGCCATCGCCCTTCAGGAGAAAATACGCCCCGGACGATTCAACCTCGAACGCGCCCGGGCACTCGGCATCCCGGAAGGCCCCGCATTCGGTCGCATCCAGAAAGGCGAATCCGTCACTCTCGACGACGGCACCGTGATCTCTCCCGCAGAAATCCTCGGCGAACCCCGTCCCGGCCGCCGCGTCGTCTATGTCACCGACACCATCTACAACCCAGGCGTCATCCCCTTCTGCCGCGACGCCGACCTGCTGATACACGAAGCGATGTTCGCCAACGACATGGAGGACGAAGCCGCAATGCGCCGCCACTCCACAGCTGCACAAGCCGCCCACATCGCACTCGCCGCAGGTGCGCGACGCCTCGCTCTTACACACATCAGCGCACGATACTTCGACACCAACGCCCACCGCGACGAGGCCCGCGCCATCTTCCCCGCCACCGATGTCGCCCGCGACCTCTTCGAGATCGAAGTCCCCTTCGCTGACGCCAGTGACTGACCTGTCTCGCGGCACAACTTTCCCGCAAATGACACCGCACGCATAAAAAATTGAAATGGTATTTCACCTATGAACAACCAGCCATCGGAAGACGGCCTCATCGCCATCATGAAATCCGCTCTCGCCACTACCCGGCAGGGAGCCATCGTCGGTATCGGCGACGACTGCG
>CAZQSL010000206.1:0-3052 GCA_964595945.1 uncultured bacterium | reverse complement strand
GGGCACGTTTTCATATCATCGCAGTTCGAGCAGAGCAGCCGGTTTATGTTGAGCCGTTTGTTGAGCAGCTTGTGGGCGATAGGATATTGCGAGCAGTTGGCAGGATTGACTGTTCCGTCCGGGTCGACGATATCCGGATGGCGTCCCTCAATCTTCTTCCACAAATGCTTGTACTGTGGTGGTATGTTGTCATACAAAACGTGCTGCGTGGCAACCCAGCAGGTGCGATGATTCGGGATGCGTGAAAAGTATTCGAGCGTAGCCGTTGTCTTACCCGTGCCAGCGGGAGTGCGAACGAGAAACGCTTTGCCATCTGCGCGCTGCTCATAGTCCATGCGATAGCGGTGTATGTGCGTTAGCATGGTCGCTCTAATGGCGTCAGGGGTATCGAACAGATCGGCGACATCAAGCGGCTTGAGCGCTGTGGTCTGCAAACGCCGGTTGGTCGTGGATTCGTGGTATTTTCTGTACAGCTCGCACGTGTCGTTGCATGGGTAGCCAAATGCCTTTGCCATGCCGCAGTTGAACAGGTATCGCGTGTCGTGGCGGTACACCGTGGCGATGGCGGACTTTGTGGAAGCTTCGATGGTTTTCGCGTCTGATGATGAAAATTGTGCCAGAACGCGAATGGCGTGGTCGGTGAGTAATGTGGTCGTTTCGGACTGAGTGCGGCCAATGGCTTTGAAATAGGTGGCAAGAAACACGGTGACCATGTTGCGGTTGGCGCGGCTACCGGGCATTACGCCGGTGGCGAGCGCTTCTTTCACACACGGCGGATGATGGAGATTGACGATGGGGTGTGGCGCGCGTGATGGCGATGGCGCTGAATGGCGTGCGGACTGCAGCGTGGTTATGTCTGACGGCTTTACCGTGTACTTGGGTTTGCGTTCGATTTCCTGCTTCGCAAGGGCATATAGTTGGGTGAGATACTCGTTGGGCGCACATACCGTTTGCGGTATAGCTGATGGTTTATCGGCCATGCCGATAATGTGCTTCACTCCACACTCAAGGTCGGAAGTGGTGAGGGCAATTTTGCGGAAACCGGTGGACTTGTGGATAGAATTGGGAAGACGGAACTGTCGGCGCGATGAATAGATGGCCTGATCGTAATGGAGTGCCCCGCCGCATTCTTCGTCGATAAGGCGCGCCATTTCCTTGTTGATAAGGTGGTTTGTGTCGGACAACTGCTGGCCGAAACACTGGTAGCTCACGACAACGTGAAACCCTCGTCCGCCAGTGAAGAACATTTGGTAAGGCACGCATTTGCTATCGAAGAACTGTGCCAGATTCAAAGCGCTTGCCGCCGCATCGTCCAGCTTTTTAAGCGATTTGTCCGGCGAATTGCCACCGGCATCGAAGTCGAATCCAAGATCGATGAAGCAATCCTTCGGAATAGCTGCCTCAAGCGCTGCAACATCTTTTTTATGTTGATTGAAAACGGATTCGGCTGGCAACGGCTTCAAGCCGGACAGGTGCCGCAAATGAAGCTGCGCGTTCCTGAACTTGGCGGCTGCTACCGCATATTCTTCCGGATAATAATTGAGCGTGGTGTAGATGTTGTGATCGAAAAACACGGATGAAAACTTTTCACCGTTGCCTGGCACATCCTCAAGAATAATCCACGCGTGTTTGTAATCCCGCTCGATGTCCCACTGCGGATAGATATCATCGTGAGCGAAACCGAACGCGTCATAGAAACGCTGCGCGAAATTCACTGGGCCGCGACCACGCATGAATGCGGCATCATGAGTGTGCCAGTATTCGCGGAACAGTTTCATGCCGTGGCCTCGGTGGAGAAAGCGGTAATGGAAAGGAATGTGTGTCGGTTGTTGCTTGCTGTTTTACTCGCGCAGTTGCGGATTGCCCAGCGGTCGCCGACGATGATGGCTGTTTTGCGGGCGCGCGTGACAGCGGTATAAAACAGGTTCCTGTGGTGCATGTACGACTGGGTTTTATGAACGATGGCGATAACACACGGATACTCCGAGCCTTGCGCTTTGTGTGTGGTCAGGGCGTAGGCAAGCGACACGTCACGCAGGTCATCGCGTTCGACTGTGACTTCACCTTCTTCGAATGAAATGATGTAGCGGTCGTTCACGGGGTCGATATTTTCAATCGTGCCGATGGAGCCGTTCATGACGCCTATTTCATAGTTGTTGCGAGTCTGAATCACCTTGTCGTGCAGATAGAAACGTGGTCTGTGGCCACTTGCGACCGGATCGACGGTAACACCATAACATTTCTTCTGTATGAGCTGCTGGAGCGTGACATTGAGATTTGACACGCCGAGTATGCCGTTTTTCATGGGTGCCAGCAGTTGCACGTCATTTACAAGGTGATACCCAAGCTGCTTGTCGAGGACGGACGAATACATGGTGCAGATGAACTTGTGGATTTCTGTCTGGTCGCGATAGGCATCAACCACAAACCAGCTTTTCTCCGAGTCGGCAGTTTTATCCATCTTTGCCACTTTACCGCCGAGAATCGCGATGCTGTTTTCCTTCAGGATGCCTGCCTGCCGCACGACCTGATCGAGAACGACGGTGGGGATGAGGCGGTTGGATAGTATGTCACGAATGATGTTGCCCGGGCCGACCGGCGGAAGCTGGTTATGATCGCCTACAAGTATGATATTGGTGTGCGCGAGATCAATGGCTTTAAGCATGTGATAGAACAGCGGCACGTCGGTCATGCTCATTTCATCGATGATGACCACATCACATTTGAGCGGCGATGCTTCACACACTTTGAACTCGTGGCCATCGTAGCGAAGCATCCGGTGTATGGTCTGCGCTGGCATGCCGACAACCTGCTCTATGCGTTTTGCTGCCTTGCCAGTGGGCGCCGCGAGCGCGACGGAATAGCCTGACGCGGTGTAACGTTTCACAATTTCATTTATGAGATGCGTTTTGCCAACACCCGCGCCTCCAGCGATCATGACGCCCTTGTGAAGCATGGCGTCTTCGTATGCCTGCTTCTGGCACTCTGTGAGTCCGACGGGAATATGTGCCACTGCATCTTCCGCGTCGAATTTGCTATTGCCGTCACTCAA
>CAZQSL010000205.1:0-3090 GCA_964595945.1 uncultured bacterium | reverse complement strand
GTGACGGCATTTACGCCTGCCGCCCCGGATGATGCGGAAGACCGGCAGGTGTGGACAAACGTCAACACGGCCGAGGTCATGCCGGATGTAATGACGCCGATATCATGGTCGGTGATGGAGCCGCTCGCGGAGAAGTTGCTTGGGCATACTTTCAAAAAGCTCGGCATAGACATGACCGGCCACCGGCTTCTGGGGCAGATCGCGGGCCGGGCATATTTCAATTTGAATACGCTGTTTGCATGTGTGCGCCGCATCCCGGGAATGAGCGAAAAGGGCATTACAGAGATGTTCGGCGGGCAGCAGGAAGTTGCTGCGGTCAGGATTGCGGACGAGGACCTTCCGAAGTTCCGGTTGAGTTTGCTTAAGGTGGCGGCCAGCATTCCGGCGATGCTGGTGGAATTTATGACGTTCTCCACCGGAAAAGGGCAGTTGATTCTCGACCGGGTAAAACGCATCGCCGATGCCGAAGCTGCCGTGGATGCGGCCGTGCTTTCGCCCGAAGAACTGGTGTCGCGGATTGCCGCGTCAGCGAATGATATGGCCAGCGATACGGCCGCTTTCGATCTGTTCGGCATGGGCAAGTTCTACGATATGGCGCTGTACAAGAATTGCGGCCAATGGTTCGGCGAAGAGGGCAACGGGCTCGCAAGCCGCATGCTTTCTGCGCTCGGAAGCAACGAGAATGCACAGGCCGGACTTGATCTCTGGGGACTCGCGGGCGAAGCAGTGAAGGACAATGCAGCGCTGCAACCGTTACTTGAAGCCGTTGCCTTCGAGCAACTCCGCAACAGTCTTTCCCGGATCGGGGCGGGGCAGTCGTTTTTATCTGCGTGGGATGCTTTCATGCAGCGGCATGGCCACCATTGCCGGGGCGAATTGGAGTTGTTCAACCCTCGTTGGGCTGAGACGCCGGATTATGTGCTGTCGATGGTTCAAAGCTATATCCGAGCGATGGATAGCGCCGATGGGGATTTTCATTCGCGCTATGACGCATTGGCCGAACGCAGGGATAATGCCATATCCGAGGCAAGGAAGCGGCTGCGAAATCCGATGAAACGGAAAAGTCTGTATTTCCTGCTTCGCAAGGCGCACGCCTTTGCCCCGATGCGTGAGAGCATCAAAAGCGAAATCGTACGGCGCAACGCGGCGCTGCGGCGGCTGCTGCTGGAGTACGGTGAGCGGCTGGCTGCGCAGGGACTTATCGCGCACCGGGATGATGTGTTCTTTCTGCTGCTCGCCGAACTCGAAGAGGCTTTGCAGCCGAATTGTGACAGCGCGGGACTGCAGCGGAGGGTTGCTATGCGCCGCCGTGACTATGCGGCAAATCAGGCTGTCACACCTCCGCCGATCGTGGTGGGGCGATTCGATGTGCGGCAGGCGCAGACCACCGCTGGGGCCGGACATACAGCGACGATTTTTGAAGGCGTGGCGGTGAACCCGGGAGTAGTCGTCGGCAAAGCGCGTGTCATCCTGCGGGCTGGTGAAGATCATGTGCTGCCCGGCGAGATACTCGTTGCGCCATTCACCGATCCCGGATGGACACCGTATTTCCTCAGCGCGGCAGCCATCGTGATGGACATCGGCGGCATACTGAGCCATGGCAGTGTTGTGGCCCGCGAATACGGCATCCCGGCCGTCGTCAACGTCGGAAACGCCACACGGGTCATCCGTAGCGGGCAATTGCTCGAAGTAGACGGCGCGCGCGGGACCGTCCGAATTCTCTCAGCGTCCGGCGACTCGAATCAGAAAATATAAACGCTTGTGTGTTTCTTGTTTCTGTTTACATCGCATTCCACGGGATCGCAGTCACATGGTCGTTGAGTTTATAAGCTACGTGTCCGGCGTAGATGATGATGTCGGGCATGGCCTTGGGGGGGCGGGACGTGACGTTTGTCACCAAGCATGAGGCGCAGGAGTGCGAGGCGAAGATGGATTGGGGGGAGCGGTGGTGGTGATTGGCGGTGTGGAGACGAAGGTGTAAATCTGCTCCATTCGGTTCAATTTTCAGGGTCATTTTTTTGTGCAGGGTTTTTCGACGGAGCGTCAGGAGATGATGCTGGAGGGGCCCGGCGTGCATTCGAGTTTTCGGCTGCCGCCCATCCGGGGCAATTATACTGAATATCAATAGAAATTCCCTATCACAATTTATCGAAGCGACCCGATAGAGCAGCATAGTATCAGTCGGGGATAAACCCAGCCCCTTCGAAAAACAGTCATAATCTATCCGTGAAATCCGTGTCAAAAAGTCTTTTATTGTTTTCGGATGGTACACCAGATCATCCCGGCAGACCATAACCATACATAGGGAAATTCAATTGATATTTCATATATAAAGTCTGCGTGCGGCGGTCAGGAAGATTATCAAGGGGCGGGGGCGCGAGGAGCAGAAGAAGTTTGCGGCGTTTCGCACGCAATATCCCTTCGAGTCTCATTTCTGCAACCACACTTCGCCTTCGGAAGGGAGTGCGGCTTTGATATGCTGCCGGTTGATTTCTTATAATCCCAATCAGCGCCGCCGAAACGTCATTTATCAAGAGTCCGCCAGTGGTGCGGCCAGACCGGCACGCTCAATTCGATGAAAACCCGCAAGATCCCCCGACCGCGCCGTCAAGCTGTGCAGGCCATACTTAACCCGCATGTTTCAGGAATCCCCAAAACTTTCCATCGTCAGATAATTACATTGAAGTCCATATAGAGAAACATGGAAAGTGTGTTACTGGCGGTTTTTCTTATTTGTCAAATGCGTGCTATTTGGTATTGCCAAAAAAGCCTCATGGTTAGAGGCTTTTTTGAATGCCGGAGAAGGGAATCGAACCCCCACGTCCCAGAGGGACGGCAGATTTTGAGTCTGTCTTGAGCGAATAAATAACTCTGTAATCAAGCCTATATTATGGTAATCAGAACTCGTGTGTTAAGTGTGTGTTATGAATTGCTATATGGGCTGCAATGTTATGGGAATATGCCAAAGCAGGTAATTTGAAGTCACTTGCGGCTTATAGAAACGGTTCCTGACATACGAAGACCGTGGCGCCTCATGTCACAGTTGTCACAGTTGTCACAGTTGTCACAGTTGTCACAGTTGTCACAGTT
>CAZQSL010000204.1:0-3168 GCA_964595945.1 uncultured bacterium | reverse complement strand
ACCGTCAAGGCAGCCGGTGATTTTCAGGAAGCGATGATCGGCGTACAGAAGACGTCGGGCATGACAGATTCCGAAATCAAGCGGCTCGGCGACCAGTTCGTGAAGATGTCGGCTAAGATGCCGAACAGCGCGAAGGAACTTGCGAACATAGGTGAGATCGGCGGCCAGCTCGGTATCGTCGGTGTGAAGAACCTCACATCGTTCACTGACACAGTCGCCAAGCTAGCGGCGGTTTCTGAGTTCTCTGCCGAAGAAGGCGGAGCCGCGCTCGCACAGATCGCAAACCAGTTCAAGATTCCCATTTCTCAGGCAAAGAACATGGGTTCCGCCCTGAACGAACTTTCAAATATCTCCACAGCCACAGCGCCCACAGTCGCCGATCTCACAAGCCGCATGGCGGGAGCCGGTTCTACATTCGGACTCACCATGCCGCAGATTTCAGCCATCGGCGCGGCGCTCACTGATATGGGCATATCGGCTGAAGTCGGCGGCACGGCCATGTCAGACATGTTCATGGAGATGATGAAGAAGACCGATAAATACGCGAAGGTCGCTGGCGTATCAACCGATCAGTTCAAGCAGATGATGGAAAAAGACGCGCTTGGCGCGCTCATGAAGTTTGCCAATGGCATGAAAGGCTTCGACAAGTTTCAGGTCGCGGGAATGCTCAACGATCTTGGCATCGGCGGGGCACGCGGCACAGATGTTATCCTGAAACTCGTTGAAGCTACAAAATCCGCGAACGGTCAGCAATCGCTCCTTGCCCGCTTCGTCGACGCATCCAATCGCGCGTTCACCGAAGGCACATCGCTGCAGAAGGAATATGACAACTCGACAAAAGCCATGAACGCGCAGATGAAGATCGCGTGGAACTCACTCGTTGCGGTCGCCATCACGCTCGGCCAGCAGCTCGTGCCTTACGTAACCAAGGCAGCGAAAGCGCTTTCTTCTTTCATACAGGGCATACAGAAATGGGCGAAGGCGCACCCGGGAGCATTAAAAGGAATCGTACGTCTCGTGGCCGCTTTTGCCGGACTTCTCATTGCGGGCGGCATCATCCTCACATTTCTCGGCGCAGTCGGTATGCTCTCTGTCGGCCTCGCCGCACTTCCGACTGCCGGTGCAGCCATCGGCGGTATTGTGACCGCCATACTTCCGGTAATCGCCGTCATAACCGCGCTCGTGGCGGCCGGATTCGCCCTTTATTACGCCTGGAAAAACAATTTCGGTGGCATACGTGATTTTGTGGGGCCGATATGGAAACAGCTTTGCGAAGGTTTTCAGACCATTTCGAATGTTGTGTCGGGAGTGATCTCGATCCTTCGTGGCAAGCCCATCGCGCCCGAACTTCAGAAGTCACTCGCGGCGGGTGGCCTCATGTCCACAGTAACTGGCATCGCGAACTTCATCAAAGCGGTTTTTAGCGGCATAAAGGGATTCATCAGCGGTGCTCTATCTGTCGTGGGACCTGTCTTCAGGAATCTGCTCTCAGCAATCGGGCCTGTGGTTAAATACATCATCTACTTTTTCAAAACCGCGTGGGGCATTGTCAGCAGCTTCTTCGCGATGTTTTCAGGGAGCAGCAAAAAGGCAGGCAGCGACGCACAGTCGGTCGGAAGAATTCTCGGAAAGGTATTTGCATTTGCATTCACTCTCGCCATCCGAGTGATCACGATTTTCATCAGGATTCTCTCCTTCATTCTTCCTATCATCGGCTGGATCATCCTATCCATCTTCCGGCTCATCGTCGGAATCGTGAAATTCGGAATTGCCGTCGCTCAGGCCGTCAGTTCAGCAATCCACTGGTTTGCGAGCGCCGGGCAGATCATACATTCCTCTCTCATTTCTGCTTTTCACAGCCTCGGAGTCATCGTCACATACCCATGGCGCGTCCTGACCGATGCCGTCCGAACATCATTTGCCTTCGTTCGCAATCTCGTGCAGTTGTCGGTTGCAATGATTGCCGCCATTTTCAGGATGCTTCCGAGTACTTGGAATTCGGTCTGGAGTTATGTTACCCGCATCGTGCAGAGTGCTTTGAACACAGTCCGCTCTTACATCGCCACAGCAGTTTCATTTATTGTCGCCACGTGGAACGGGATCAGAGGGCCAGTCGTTGCCGTGTGGAATGGTGTTCGCTCTGCTATAGTCGCAGTGATCACTTCGATCAGATCATCGGTTTCAGGCCTCGTCGGGCGCATCAACTCGTTCTGGGATTCGATCAGAAACCGGGCCGCGAACGTTTGGACTTCGATATATAACTCCGCCGCTCAGCGCATCAATCAGATTATCGGTCTTCTCAACAAGTTGCCGGGCGTGAAGATACCGACGATCAATATCAAATCCGTCACCACTCAGACCGGCCCGACTACCGCTGCTGCCGGACATAGCACACCGGGTAAACGCAAAACAACACCTGTCACACATGGACCTGCTGCCGCGGGAGCTTATGTCTCAAAAACCGGATTCGCTGGTGGCGTTCTCCACGAGGGTGAAGTCATAACGCCCGCGCCTGCAGTTCAGAAGATAGTAAATTTTGCGGATAGAATACCTGGCTCCGGCGGTGGGTCTGTTTCGACTCCTGCCTCGTCGCCTGTAACAAATCACAACAGTATTCACATAACGCTGCCCGGCGTGAAAGAGATAAATCAGCAGACTGCCGACGAACTTGCCGCGATTATCATGCGAAAGCTCGATCTCATGCAGAAGCGCCGCAGGGAAGCCGCTTTCTCGAACGATTTCAATCCGTCGATGGGAGTGAACCTGTCGTGAGCGTCAACACCATATTTCCATCGCCCGCGAAGGGGTTCCTTGTTGGCAAAGGTGCCGGACTGACATTCACGGTCAATCCCTCGCAGATTCAGCGGCAGGCTGCTGCGACTTATGCGACAAGTCTCGCGCCGGGATCGCCGGGAGCCTACGTCCAATATACCGGTGGCGGCGAGTGTAATGTGACATTCGAACTTGTCCTTGAATCAATCGGTGGCGGCTCGGTAACATCGCAGATGGAAGCACTCGAAGCTTTTACTCAATCGCCCGGTCAGTTCATTCCACCGCCGGAAGCCGTTCTCGGCATTGGTTCACGCACATGGGACGGTTACGTCTCGCAGGTGCAGTTCACGGAAGAAATGTTCAACTCATCGTTTGAGCCTGTGTACGCAAAAGCAC
>CAZQSL010000203.1:0-3294 GCA_964595945.1 uncultured bacterium | reverse complement strand
TAGAATACTCTTTCGACAGCTGCGCCATGCGTATCACGCTGAGGGCATTGTCAAAATCGGCAGCGATGGCGCCGGTGGCGCCGGCAGCTTTCGCTTCCGCGCCGGCAGATTCGACATCGGCGCGGGCCTTCGTGATTTCTGTCACTATAGCCTGGGTTTTGTTAGACGTGTCTACGTAACCGCTGAAAGCTTCAGTTATCGGGGGGAGGATTTCCTTAAGCTTATGCAAATTGGGAGAAACGGCAGCGAGCGCCTGCAATGCGTCCAGGTCTTTTCTGACTGCTGCAAATCCGGTCTGTGCGAGGTCCCAGTATTTCTTGTCTTCCGCCAGGCCATAGCTGCGCATGTTCAGTCCGACATTGGCATAATCCCTTTCGAGCTGAGCGGCGAGTTTTGTATCGGGCAAATACTCGGCCGCGAGAATTTTCGACTTGCCGGTCACACTTCTCATGCTGATCATCGCGAGCATGCCAAGCGCTATGGCGATCACAAGTATCGCTCCGAACCCTACCCCGATTTTTGCTCCCAGTTTCATGTTCTTAAACATCAGGCTTTCCTCCTGTGCCAATAGTTATTTTTCCTTATTGCTCATGACACCGCGCTTCGCAGCGGTATTCTTCCATGACAGGGCAAACACATTACTCTAACAATCATTCCCGCAAGATAGTTCCGTCAAACGGAGACAATTAAAAAAACGGAGTTGCTCATTTTTCATGTTCATCATACACTCCCTGTATATATATACAATGAGCGGCAACATGCCATCATATACACAACCCACGTAATTCTATACATTTTTTTATGGAAAATCCAAAAATAAAAGTATTTTTTTCAGACATCACAAGACCAGTGCTACACAATTGGCACTCGTGTGTCATGCGTCATACATGAGTCAATCCTGCTTGAGGGTCAAATCGCGCGCGTATTCATTGCAGACGACTTCTCCATTCGAGAATGTCACGGCATACTTTTTCTGGCACAGCATACGGTACGCACAATTGGAGCAGACCCTGGGAGGAGCCTGCGGTTCAACATCGATTCCATTGTCAGTCATACAGACAACACTCCACTGAAGAATTCCCTGATTTTTATCATCCGTAAAAGCATCAGATTGGCAGAAGCCGTCCAGCCCTGCGAAGCCGCCGTCGAAACGACATGGCCGCAAATAGCGTCGATTTCGGTCGGGCGCCGGTTGTTTATGTCTTGCAGCATCGAAGAAACATTGGCCGCGGTGGCAGCGGCGACATTCCGGACATATTTATGCAAATCGACAAACAGGGCTTCATCCAGGCCCGTGCCGGTAGCGGCGCGGACAGTTTCGGTAATGACATCGGTGGCAATTGCAGCTGTATGCCGCGCGCGGAATAATTCGCCGTTGCTGACACCGAGCAAAGCGGTCAGAGGATTGATGACGGCATTGACCGCGAGTTTCCGCCAGAGAGCGGCGGCGATATCTTCGATACAGGCGGCCGAAAACCCGGCTGATGCAAGCATGGCCGCTACACCCTGCGCAACGCCTTCAGCCTGGGGCGAAAAAGCTCCGACATGCGTTGGGCCATATCCGGTGTGGACAGTCACGCCCCATCCGTCCACCCTCGCGCCTTCTGATGTCGTGGCCGCGACGATGTTTGCGCCGCCGAATGCCGCTGCGAGGATTTCAGCGTTGCCCATCCCGTTCTGGAACGTTACCACCGCAAGATTATCTGACGCAAACCTGGCATAACATTCGGCTGCCGCGGCGGTCGAATAAGCCTTGACACAGAAAAACGCAGTGGGGCACGAGCCTATCTCCGCCGGGTCTGACGTCACCCTGACCATCGACACCGTGCGTATGCCGTCGAGATCAGTGAGAGAAATACCGGAAGACGAAATGCGGGCGGCGCGAGCGGGATCGTGATCGAAGAGCACAACATCGAAACCCGCTTCGTGCAGTCGGGCGGCAAGGAGCGTTCCGATGGCTCCGGGGCCTATGACAGCGATGTTACCGGGCATAACCCCTTCCGAAACAAGATTGGCCTGGACGGCTTTGCGCCGTACACGGTAGCAGGGGGATCAGTCCATAGTGTCCGCGGCCGGTGACGCAATGTCGAAAATGCCGTTTTCGTAAGCGCAGATGAAATCCCCGACGACATCGGGGTCAAACTGCGAACCCGCACACTGGCGGATGATCGAGAGCGCTTCTTCGGGAGTTTTGGCGGGACGGTACGGCCGCTGAGACGTGATCGCGTCGAAAGCGTCAGCGACCGCGATGATGCGGGCCGCGAATGGGATCGAATCGCCGGAAAGCCCGTTAAGATAGCCTTTGCCGTCATAGCGCTCGTGATGATGCATAATCGCTTTGAGGACCGGGTCGTTGGGTTCGCAGAACCGTGAAACGATCTCATGGGAAATCGCAGGATGTCTGTGTACCAGACGCGTTTCGTCGGGTGACAGAGGCGCGGGTTTGCGCAGGATATCATCCGGGACAGCGATCATGCCGACATCGTGCAGCAGCGCGGCCTTGCGGACAATGTCATGGATGGCCCACGCGTCGGGACGCATGAATTTCGCGGTCTGGACGGCGAGATGGGCCACCTGCTGCGCGTGGCCGCCAAGATATTCGTTTCTGTACGGCAAAAGTGTGGAAAGCGCGTCGGTCGCCCCGGCGAGCAGGCGTTTCTGCTCTTCGTGCAACATGGCGTTGCGCAGCGCGACCGCGGATTCGTGCGATATGTGTCTGAGCATATCCGCGTCTTTATCGGAAAATGGGGGATTGCCGATGCGGTTGATGACTTCGAGCACGCCGATGATTTCGGAATTGAGAGTGACAGGCACGCAGAGCACATCGCGGGTGACGAAGCCCGTCAGATGGTCGAAAGAGGGATCGAATCGGGAATCGGTGGCGGCATCGTGAATGATGAGTGCCTGGCCAGTGCGGACGACATGGCCGGCGATGCCCTGTGAGACCGGGAAAGTGCGCTGATGGAGAAGGTCCTTCTTTTCGCCGCGGGCAACGTGGAAAACAAGATTCTGTTTCGCCCTGTCAAGGAGCAGCAGGGATGATGCTTCTGTTTTGAGGATGTCACGTGCCGCCTCCATGACGGCAGCGAGTACGTCGGCGAGCTCGAGACTGCTGCTGACGGCGCGGCTGATGTCAAGGAACCGGCGGCTGAGATCGAGCGACTTGTAAACCGATTCGATTTCGAGCGTATTGTGTATAAGGAGTGAAATGATGTTGGCAATGGTAGTGAAAAGTTCGAGCATGCGGTCGGCGGAACGTATTTCGTCGGTACCGATATTGACACCTTCGAGCAC
>CAZQSL010000202.1:0-3394 GCA_964595945.1 uncultured bacterium | reverse complement strand
GCCTGGTCGAGATCGGCAATGATGTCGTCGGCGTCTTCGATGCCGACGGACACCCGGATGAAGTCGGGAGTGACTCCGGCCTCCGCCTGTTCGTGGGCCGTCAACTGCTGATGCGTAGTGCTTGCGGGGTGAATGACAAGGGTTTTTGCATCGAGGATATTCGCGAGATGGGATGCAAGCTTGACCGAATCGATGAATTTTTTCCCGGCGTTAAGTCCGCCCTTGATGCCAAACCCGAGAATTGCTCCTGGTCCTGCAGGGAAATACTTTTTTGCCCGCTCGTGATCCGGGTGGCTTGTCAGGCCTGGATAGTTGACCCATGTGACATGGGGATGGGATTCGAGAAATTCCGCAACTTTCCGGGCATTTGCAAGATGTTGACGCGTCCTGAGAGGCAGTGTCTCGACCCCCTGAAGGATGAGGAACGAATTGAATGGAGAAATCGTCGCGCCGGTGTCCCGCATGAGACTTGTCCGCACCTTGAGCGTGAAACACAGTCCCGGAGCAGCCGCCTTGTCGTGACTGCCGAACGAGTCCCAGTAGTTGACTCCATGATAGGCGGCATCGGGTTCGGTGAGTTCCGGGAATTTCCCGGATGCTTTCCAGTCGAAGCTGCCGTTTTCCACTATCATGCCGCCCATCGAAGTGCCGTGGCCACCGATGATTTTAGTGAGCGAATAGACAACTATGTCAGCGCCGTGATCGAATGGGTTGAACATCGGAGGTGGAGAGACCGTATTGTCAATTATCAGGGGTATGCCATGTTTGTGGGCAATCGCCGCAATCGCCTCGAAATCATCTACGTTGCCCTTGGGGTTGCCGATTGATTCTGTGTAGAGCAGCCGCGTGTTTTCATCTATCGCTTTCTCGAAATTACCGGGTTCTGAAGAATCGACAAAACGGGCTTCGATGCCGAATCGCTTCAGTGGATAGTTGAACATGGTGTACGTGCCGCCGTAGAGTTTGTCACCAGTAACAATATTCTGGCCAGTTGAGGCGATCGTAGTTATGGCATAAAAAATCGCCGCGGCGCCCGAAGATGTAGCCAGCGCTCCCGTAGCTCCATGCAGGGCGGCCAGGCGCTTTTCGAGCACATCGGTGGTGGGATTCATCAGTCTCGTATATATGTTACCGAATGTCCTGAGCGCAAACAGGTCGGCAGCATGATCGGTATTGTCGAATACGTAACTTGTCGTCTGGTAAATTGGCACCGCGCGCGCATTGGTCGCACTGTCAGGCACTTGTCCGGCATGAACTGCCAGTGTATCGATCCCTATTTTTCTGTCTGTCATTTTCATCTCCAATTCGCGCTCCGTCCCGCCATGCGCTGTTTTCTTCATTAATATAATAACCTGATACCGGACAATTGTTCCACATAAAACAAACAACTATGATATACAAATCATCACTGTAGTTTATTATAATAGTAAAGTATACGATGTCAAGCAACGAAATGCGCAAAATGACAGACGCATCCTGTGTTGTCTGCGTCCAGTCTCGCTGCATCGGTGTCGCGCCCCTACTCGCGGGGCACGTGGTGCGTTGACCGTAGCACGTTCATACTCTTGCGAGCATACTAACAGCCTTGCTGACGACATGCATGATTTCGGTCTGGACCGGGAAGTGATTGGCGCGCAGTTTTTTCAGTGAGACCCCGTCAAGATCATTCAATACCTTCACAACCGCCCGTGCGGTTGGGGCAAGCCTGTCAATGGCCACTTTATCGAGAGTGTCTTCAGCATTGAGCAGATACATCGGATTGCCAATCATGTTGATGACCGGTACGCCTGCCTCATAGTAATCACCGCCATCGGTTGGGGGGAATGGGCCGAAGACCCCTTCGGGGGGTAGTCCGACCAGCCGGGTCAGATTTTCCTGAGTCACGGCGTCGATAAGCGCTTGTCTGATCCTGCGGTTAAATGAGACGAACGCTCCAGTGGGCTCTGGCCGGGCAAGTGTCACGAGCCTGCCTTCCGGGCCTTCGACGGCTTCGAGCGCGATGTGTTCGACGTGGTATTCGAGCGCGATGCGATCGAGCAGTCCGGACTGTCTGGCCCTCTCGATAAACGTGCGAGTGCCGATCGACCCATAAAAATGGCCGGCTGAAAAGCACACCATGACTGTCCGCCTGAGTTTTATGGGCGATGCCGCGAGATGTTTCGCCGCTGCAAGTATGACAGAGCAGCCAGAGGCGTCTTCGACTGCCGAACTGAAGGGAGAATCGTGGTGGCAACCGATCAGAAAGACCTCGCTGGATTTCCCCTTGATTTCTCCAATGACATTATGAGTGTATCCATCTTTGAGATTGCCCGTCAGGACAAGCTCCCCCATTGTTTTCCCGTCGCGCGCGAGGCGGCGGATTTTTTCGCCTTGAGTGCGGTCGATCCAGAATCCGGGGACAGGTTTGTCGTGGATGTCTTTTTCCTTGAATCCATACGGTGCGTAATGCCTTTGTCCGTCGCAATAGTGATCTTTCAGGATGCCGATAAAGCCAGCCGCTCCGCGTTTCACAGCTTCGTTGTATATTTTCCAGTGGAGTCTTATCCATGAGGCCGCATGGCTTGTTTCTTCGATGTTGCCATCAGGGTCGTAAGTGAAAAAGCCGATCTTTTCAAGCAGGCGGGTGTCGAGTTGCGGGAACTCGATATCCGTGACGACAATCTTGCCTTTCCACGAATCAGCGAGACTAAGCGTGACGATATTGTCCGGCACATATACCAGCCGTCCCCTTACTCCTTGCTCGGGGGTAAATTGTGTATAGGGTATGTAAAATGACGGTATTTCCTCGACCGTGCCGTAAGGATTGACGATGGAAAAAGAGTGCTTGTCAGCCTCCCAGACACGAATCGGGATCGGCTCTTTCCTGACGTCTGAGAGGCCGGCCTCGACGAGCTTTGTTGCGAGATAGTCCTCCCCGGCAAGATCAGGAGCCGTCCCAGGTCTCCGCGGACCGAGATTAAAAATATCTTCGATCCACTGAAACATTTCTCTGCTATTCGGCGCATAACTGTCAGTCATCTTCATGTCCGCCATTTAGTCTGCTCCCCCAATTTCTCCAGTAAAGGAGAAATCCTGTTTTGATCGCGTTATTTGTCCTGATACAATCAGTGTTTTCTGTCCCGGCTTAATGTGAAGATAAAACTGTCAGGAATCCTCCTTGAGTATATCATCCACCTGACTCATGGCGCAAGAACCGAATATGATGTGCGCATACCGGGATGAATCACACTTCTTGTTCGATAGAAATAAACACCAATAGTCATACTGGTTTGCTCCAGTTAGCTTGTGCTTTGATCGTTTTTTGACAAATAATTGATATTGAAGGATAAGCACTATGCGTGCCTGTCATTCTGAGCCCTGAATATTCATGGAACTAAAGGAAAGTGCCACAACA
>CAZQSL010000201.1:0-3584 GCA_964595945.1 uncultured bacterium | reverse complement strand
GATTACGGCCAAAAATCCGGCGCAATCTTGCTATGTTTGTTTTCTTCCAAACCCTAAAGCCGCACCACCGCGCCGTCAGCGGCGAGCGATCTGTGAGCCGCGTCAAGCACGGCAAGCACACGTAGCGCGCTTGCGCCGTCAGTGACCGGCTGACATCCTGACGCCACGGCATCGACAAACGCACGGCATTCGAGCGCCAGCGGCTCGGTGGCGTCAAACGCGATCTCTTCTCCATCGCCTCTTACCGGAATGGTATTCAAATCGCAGTCGACATCGACATGCTGGTGGTGCAGTATGAGTTTTTTAGCCACATCGTCGAAGCTGATGATGTTTTTTTCTCCGACAATGACGAGCCGTTGCTCCTTGAAGGGATGCAGCCAGGAAACGAAGATGTGAGAGCGCAGCCCCGACTCGAAAAGCAATTGCGTGACTGTCACGTCCGCTATGCCGGGGCGCAGATAGCTGCCGCCCGCAGCTATCACCTCACGAGGCATCAGCCCTACGAATCGCAGTATGAGCGCTATGTCATGTGGCGCGAATGACCAAAGTATGTTTTCTTCGCGCCTGATCTTGCCGAGATTGAGCCTGTTGGAGTAGATATAATGGATGCGGCCGATGGCGCCCCCGGCTATGAGAGATTCGATGGCTGCGATGGCCGGATGATATTCGAGCAGATGTCCGATCATAAAAATGAGGCCGGAGCGCCGGGCGAGCCGGACAACATTTTCGCCTTCATCATAATGGATGGCTACTGGTTTTTCGCAGAAGGTATGTTTGCCGGCGAGCAGCGAACGGGTAGCGAGCTCCGCATGAGTCACGGCGGGAGTCGCTATCATCACGGCATCGATTTCAGGGCATTCGAGTGCAGCGGAAATGTCGTCGAGTACAGGCGTGCATGCTGTGATGGCGGCAGCGCGGGCGCGGCCTTCGACTGTCGTGTCGATGACCATCGCGAGGTTGCCGGTGCGGTGCATGTTGCGTACGAGATTGGCGCCCCAGTAGCCGCAGCCGATGACAGCCACGCGTGGCGGTACGGTCGATATGATATTGTGGCTGATGCTTTCAGTCATTGCGCCTGTCGTCTCTGGCCATGATGCGGGATTGTACTCCGCAGGTGGCGAAGGTGTCAAACACAAGAGAAATGCCGTCAGGCATATCCCATGGTGGTGAGCGTCCTTCGGAGCTCCTGAAAGTGTGTGGAAAGGTCATCGAAGAGCGCCATGACCGTGGCGTAGTCGCCGTTTGCCGCCGCGTTTTCGACATGTGCCGCGACGTGTTTCAGTCGTTCGCCGCCGATTGATGCCGATGCGCTTCTGATAATATGGGCGTGGAGTCTTGCGTTCTGCATGTTATTTTCGACGATGTCCTCCCTGAGAGAGTCCAGTTGTGCGGGCATGTCGGCGAGGTAGACAGAAACAGCCTGCCGCGCGACATCATCCTTGCCCGCGTATTTGTGCAGCAGGGTGGAGTCGAAAACAGTGTGGGACGAGAAGGCCTTTTTCGATGGAGAGCCGCACGCGCTGACTGGAGGATCATGCGAGAGCCAGCGTTTGAGAGCTTCCGAGAGATTGGCGCGCATTACAGGCTTAGTGATGTAGTCGTCCATGCCGGATTCGAGACATTCCGCTTTTGCGTCCTTCATGGCATGAGCGGTCAACGCGATGACCGGTATCGAATGATCGAGTACGGATGAGGCGGGATCACGGATTATGCGGGTGGCTTCGAGTCCGTCCATGTCGGGCATCTGTATGTCCATGAGGACAATATCGTAGGGGATCGATTCGAGAGCCCTGACTGCCTCGCGGCCGGTGCCAACGGTGTCGATGTTGACATATCCGAGTTTTTTCAGGAGCGATGTAGCCACATATCTGTTGGTCGAATTGTCTTCGGCAAGCAGGATTCTCGCCTGCCCCTGCTTGAGAGGTCTGACCGAATGGCGGGTCACGATCGGATGATTTTCGACGGACTGCGCGTGGCCGGAGAGGACGGTGTCCAGCACCCCGGTCAGTTCGGACCGGCGAACGGGTTTCGTGAGGTAAGCGTCGAATCCGGATTCTTCCATTTTGCCAATATCGCCGCGTCTCGACATGGACGTCATCATGACAAGCCTGACCTGGGAGTACCTCGGGTTCTTTCTGATCTCGCTGGCAAGCGTGAGACCGTCCATACCCGGCATTTGCATATCGAGCACCGCGAGTTCGTAAGGACGCCTGGCATCGGATGCCGTTTCGAGAGCGGTGAGCGCTTTCTGGCCGTCCGCCGCCTCGTCCACGGAAGCGCCGAGCGCATTTAGGAGCAGTGTAACGATCTGACGGTTAGTTGCGTTGTCATCTACCACAAGGATACGTCTGCCGATGAAGTCCGCAGTGGCAGCGGACGGCAATGGTGACTGGCATTTATGCAATTTGATGGTGAACCAGAATTCCGTGCCGCCGCCAGCGCGGCTGTTGAGTCCGATCCTGCCCCCCATCATCTCTACAAGCTGTTTGGAAATAGCGAGTCCGAGTCCCGTGCCGCCATACTTGCGAGTGACCGATGCGTCGACCTGAGTGAACGCCTCGAATATCATTCCCTGTTTTTCTTCCGGTATGCCGATGCCAGTGTCCCTGACTGAAAACCTGAGTATCGCGGTTTCGCGGTCTTCGGCAACCGTACTGACTCTGACGACTACTTCGCCTTCTTGAGTGAATTTTATAGCGTTGCCTGAGAGATTGACGAGAATTTGTTGTATCCTGCCCGGATCTCCTCTGAAATACTCGTGGACTTCCGGGTCAGCGGCACAGATGAATTCGAGGTCTTTGTCCTGAGCGCGCAGCGCCATCATGGCTGAAAAATCCTCGAGTGCCGTGAGCAGATTGAAGTCGATATTCTCGAAATCGAGTTTGCCGGCTTCTATCTTGGAAAAATCAAGGATATCATTGACTATCGAAAGCAGCGCCTCGCCGCTCGACCGAATGGTTTCGGCATACTGGCGCTGCTCGTCGTTCAGCCCCGTGTCGAAGAGGAGCCCCGCCATACCGATAACACCGTTCATGGGCGTGCGGATTTCGTGGCTCATGTTGGCGAGAAACTCGCTTTTTGCGATATTGGCCTTTTCGGCTTCTTCGGCCATCGCGCTGGCGCGCGCAGAAGTCTGCTCAAGTTCGTAATTCATCTGTCGCAACTCGGCCTCAGCGGCCTTGCGGTCAGTGATATCGCGCCACGACGCAAAGAAAATCCGTTCATTTTTTATACTCAGAGAAGTCAAGGCGACTTCCACCCAAAACTCCGAGCCGTCGAATCGTCTGTGTATCCACTCATATTTCATACTCCCGCATCTGGTGACTTCCTCGAAAAGATGGATCATCCTTATCTGTGAGATACTGCCATCCTGCTGAAATTCAGGCGAAATAAAGGCAGGAGAAGCTCCTGTCAACTGCGACTTTGTCCCGTGGAGCATTTCCAGCGCTGCGGCATTGCAATCAACATACCTGCCATCTTTGATCAGAAGATAAGCATCAGGTGAATCATAAAACAGCGTGCGGAACCTCTCTTCGGCTTCCTGTATCTCGGCAGTACGCTCGCGGACCGTATGTTCGAGCAGG
>CAZQSL010000200.1:0-3730 GCA_964595945.1 uncultured bacterium | reverse complement strand
TGGCGAAGCTCCGCGCCACTTCGCGCGCGTGCACTATGTCGATCAGCGCAATCCGCGACGCGCTTGTGCGAAGACGCCCGCCATCGAAAGAATACCTCGCGACATTCGCAATTGTCCTCATTAACATGCTGCACAACCCGTCGCCACTCGCCTGGCTCGCGCCGACGCATGTCGCATTGTACTCATCCGCAAGGCCGCTGATATACCTGGACAGGCCGGCCTCACTGCGGATACCGAGGATATTCACATCCCTGTTGACAGCAAGATAAAGTATCTCTCGATCACGCGGGTTTTTCGGGTTGGCAAGATACAGATTCGCGGCGAGCACACCATTGTCTACAGCCGATTCCGCAGCCTTTTGCATCCGCGAGTCGAGTGTCGTCACTATTGTATACCCGCCACTGATAAGCTCCTCAGGCGTCAGATGTATCTCACCCTCCGAGTCGGTGAGCTGATGTATCACATAGTCCACAAAATACGGCGCGGTATAGTTTTCGTAAGCACCCTTCTTGTCAGCGAGCCTTATCGCCTCATTGACGGAATTCGCGTAATCAGCCTCCGAAATGAACCCGAGATCGCGCATCTTCGCAAGTACGGTATTTCGTCTCCTGGTAGCGAGTTCCATATTATTGAAAGGAGAATAGTAAGTCGGCCCTTTCACCACAGCAGCAAGCGTAGCGATCTCCGACACCCTCAATTCCTTCAGATCTTTCCCGAAATACAGATCAGCCGCCGCCTTGACTCCGTATGCTCCATGCCCGAAGTAAATTACATTCAGATAACCTTCAAGTATTTCTTCCTTCGTGTACTTCTTTTCAAGCTCGGCCGCGATAAGCATTTCCTTGGTTTTTCTCGTGATCGTCTTTTCGCGCGAAAGATACAGATTCCTCGCAAGCTGCATTGTTATGGTGCTCGCTCCCTGCGAAAAACTGCGCGTTCGCATCATGTTGACAAAAGCTCTCGCAAACCCCCTCGGATCAATGCCCTGGTGTGAGAAAAACCTCTCGTCCTCTATCGCGATAAATGCCTCCTGCACAAGCTCCGGTGTTTCCTTCAGGGGTACAAAAACACGATCCTGCATATACACATCAGCGATTTTCGATCCATCTGCGGCAAATATCTTCGATGTGTTCTTCCCGGTCGGCATCTCGACCTGCAGTACTGACAAATCCGTGAACCTGCTCACATCCTCTCGCGTGCACCCTGCTGATACTATGATCATCGTGAGGGCAAAAGCCGCGCAAAGCAGCCTGTATATCCTTGTAGAATCCATTTCCTTCACCTCATATATAATATCCGCCGGAATGCATGGATATGTCATCACCAATGTTCTGATTTAGTCCATTACACCTTTATGCTCACTCAAAATAATCACCATATCAAAAACCATATCAAGTTAATTTTTAGAAAATGCCATATTCCATTATTAGACTTATTTGCATACTGTTAATTCACTGTTCAGACGGCGCAAAAACCACTTTTTCGCCGAGCGCCGGCACCAGATAGGGCAACCCCGTCCGATCAAGTTTGAAGTATATCGTAGAGTATGCGACTCTGCCGCTAACGGGATGGCTCACCTCATTTTCGTGTGTCGAAAAAATCACCTTCGGCGTGACGTATTTCACATAATCCACGATATTCGGACACCATGAATTAATAATAAGCACATCAATCTTCAGGGGATTATCCGGCGAAAATCTCTTGTACCATACAGCTGGGTCCTCCGGCTTTTCATTCTCGTCGCCCGTAGTCATGATACGGAGTCCGTCCGCCGTTGTGATCAGGTAAGAATTATTGATGACATTGCGTTGAAAACTGGGGAAAACGGCTATCGTGACATCCCCGAACTTCACTTCGCCGTCACGCAGGCAAGTTATGTTTTCCACACCGGGATTGTTCTTGCACATCCACGGCGGAGCTATCACTTTTTTGCCGGCAGAGAGGGCTTTTTTTATCACCTTCATATCAGTGTGATCCATGTGTTCGTGCGTCACGAGCAATACGTCAAGCATCCCGATTGTCTTCTTTAGATCGCCTGATTCCCATGTCATTTTCTGAAACCCGCCAGTAAGGTCGGTCACTATGGAAAGGTCTTTTGTTTTAATGAATGTTGTGTGGTTGTAGAGCTTCCAAACTATCGCTCCATGTTCCACTTTTGTATTTTCGCATTCCTTAACGAAAGCACCCGTTCGGCGTTTGTAATAGTCGGCTACAGAGCGCAACGTACTTGCCGCGGGATGATGCATGGGTTCATCAAGTGTTGCGAGTATTTCCATGCGTTTTCTATCGCCCGCGACTACTTCGGGATTGGTGGCAAGATATGCCTCGACCTTCTCAAAAATCCTGCCATACTCTGATGCAGGGATCGCGGGACTCGTCGAAACCGCTACGGGAGTGCTTTCCGAGTCGTCAATGTCTTCAGACCAAATCACAGCTGGCAAGAAAAACACCAGAACAAGCGCAAATAACATGATAAATCTGCGAAAAGTGAGTTTATAATTCATATTTTCTCCCTTACGTTGAGGATTGTTTGAATTCAGCCAGGAAATTCGCGATATTGTCACGTGAAACATATTCCGCCACATTGCCACGCCACCCTTCAGGCGACATAATGAATGGGCCAAGCGGCTCTTTGCCCGGCATTTTCGGCAAGATATGGATATGGTAGTGGCGGACCATGTCGGCAATCGAAACAATGTAGTATTTTTCCGCCCCCGTGACCGGGACGGCTCTGCGGGCGGCTTCGGCAACGAGCGCGAAAAGCCCCCCTGCCTGTCCGGGTGTCATTTGCGAAAGAGTTTCGACATGGCCTTTCGTCGCCGCTATGAGGTGTCCGGGCATTATGGGATCGCCGGCATGGATGACGAAGGCTTCGTCGTTTTCGACAAGTATTTCATCGCGGCACTGCTCACATAATACACATTTTCCCATTTTTGACATATCTCACCGCCATTTTCTGCTTCTTAAAATCCAATCATGCGTAATTTTACTCTATTATGACCTTTTGGGGAGATTTTGTACGTGTTTTTTTCGCCAGGGCCGCACTATTGGTGTCATTTTTACGCGGTTCGCAATGATAATATATAATGATGTCATTATCATTCTGAAATGGGACTGCTTTATGGGAATTAGAACTCTGTCAAAAATATCAGCTTTGATCATCGCTACCGCGACCGTGTTTTTGGGAGCGACCTGTATGTCTGAGGCGAAAAGCGGCATGAATGCAGAGATTGTCCAGTTCGCACCCAATACAGGCAAAGGTCCATGGCTGACAGAAAAACCGGTGCCGGATACATTTCTGATGACCCCCGAGAAATCCACTTATGAACAGCGCCGCTCCGATTTCGTCACCTGGGTGAGCGAGAAGAGCCCTGACTCTGTAACAAACGCGATGTGCGCCGTGAAAAGCGGCAAAATCAAGACAATCCCCGATGCCCCTCTCGACTATACTCTCAGCGAGATACGAGCGCGTAAGGATTGTGCCGATTTCGACATGATCCGCGCCGTTCAGACGTTGTATTTCTGCAAGCGGCATAAATGCCTCACCCCCGTCCAGGAAGAAAAGATCAAGCGCGAAGCCCTTGATTTCATGTACTGGGTCGACGAGCCCGGCAAGAGCGAGATGATATTCTGGACAGAAAACCACACGATACTGTTCCACGCCGCCGAATATCTCATGGGACAGATGTACCCGGACGAGATATTCACCAATAATGGTAAGACCGGCCGC
>CAZQSL010000199.1:0-3873 GCA_964595945.1 uncultured bacterium | reverse complement strand
TCGATAGACGCGAGCCTTTCGTTGATAAGTTCGAGCGCTTTCGTGAGTGTAGTGGTGTCGGTATCGGACGCAATAATGCTGTCGAAGATGTGCATATGCGCGCCCTTTGTGTTGTTTTTTACGTTCCCTATGCGGTCTGAAAAGCCGGTGGAAGCACCAGCGGCGACTACATTGTTATTACGGATGTCGGTGAAAACCCCGGCTGTTTCGATTGCGATGCCGATGTAATAATGGGTGGGCTCGATGGTGATTCCCGACAAGTCTGTCGCGCCAACAGCTTTTTTGATCGTCCAGTCTGTCTGGATGGCGGCGATGGGAGTCGCGATGGAATTGGGCAATCCCACGGGGCGAAGGTCAGCGTCTGCCGTGCCTTCCGATGTGGATGAATTGTCGGTGATGCGGCGCTCAGCTACATCGAGATACCATAGGCCATTGCCGGAAGCGATAGTAACATTTGCTGCATGGGGCTGCGTGCCGACAGTAATATCTTCGGGAAGCTCGATCTTGAGTCCGGCGATCCACAGGCCGCCAGCATGAATGATGATGCCTGTTTCACTTGTGTCGGTTACGCCACGTGAAAGCCTGAAACCGTCGTGCGGCGCTCCATTGCCAAGAAAGTCACAGACGGCGCGCCGGAAGTCGAGTTTACGGAGCTGCTGCGCAAGGTTCAGATCGGCGTCCATAACTGGCACTCCCTGCTGCCATTCGACACCGGAATAATTTCGCCCCTCAAAGTTATCGCTATCTGCGAAGTAATCGCGTGATGTAGTCATGTAGTCATTCCTCTCATTTCAAAACCCGGCCTTGATGCCGAGACCGTAAAAGACGCCGCAGTCCGAGATTCTGTAATTGCACTTGTATCCTGCATGTATTCGTGGGAGCTTGCTTATGTCGAGTGATGCGCCGATGCCTATCAAGTCCTGCCCGGCGTTAACTGCTGGGCCAGCCCGAATGACGCCGAGATCGAAGATGTTATCGGAGTAGCTGACTGTGGGTTTTATGTGGCTGCCATCGAAAACAGCATTCAGTCCGATGGGGTGTTCGTCTGCTTCGCGCGGCGCTGGCGCAACGGCAACCGTATCAGTCGCCGCCATAAACTGTGTGCTTGTCGCGACTGTATAGACCGTCTCCGTCGAATACTGAACGGTGTGTTGATATGACTCGACCGCAACAGTCTGCGTAGCTGCGATATCATCGCCCGCGTGCGTCACAGTCTTTTCGATGATCTTTCCAGTTGCCGGGCTGTAAACGGTTTTCACGATCACTTCGCGGTGAATAGTGTTTGTCGTGGTGGAGGACTGGCTTTTCAGCCGTGCGGACATTTCATTGAGCTTTCGCTCCTGCGCCCGCATCATGCTCGTAAGCTGTTTGTACGACTGAGTGCTGTGGGTACTATTTTCCTGTTTTGCCGACAGTACAGCGAGTCCGATATTGACCGCCAGGCACACAACGAGAAAGACAATGTACCATTTGTATTCCTTGATGAAATTCCATTTTTTCTTCATGTTTTTTCCTTTCTTAGCCGATCCATCTTGCCCTGCGGCCGCGCACGTCTATGTGTGTGAAATGCTTCTTCGGGTAGCGGCCGACTCCGCCATTCGGATTGATCTTCTCGGCGTAGTCGGCGACAGCCTTCGCATCGACACCGGCGACGACTATATCCGCGGCCTTACCGAACAGGTGCTGGCTGTCGATCTCGCCGCCGACTTCGGCATTGTGCGTTTTGCACCGGCAGCCGCAGTTTATGGTCACAGGTTTGCCGAAATAGCTTCTGATCTGCTCGCAGAGGGCGACAACCCTGAGGTCGATCATGTCGAAGCCGCACCCGCATTTGCAGGCAAACTCCGAACGCGAAAAGTGTTTTGAAATATCGGGCATAATAATGTCTCCAAATTGTGTTTTTGTGATTTGTGGTCAGTCTGCGCGCCGGACAGTGACGCGCATGATGCGCTCAAGGTTGAACTTCTCATCCTTCGCGATGCTGCCATGCGTGACGTAGTTGAACAGCCGGTACTCAGGCCCGGGGCCGACAAGACCGAATTCGCGCAGCGCGCCATTGGCTTCTTCAGCGAGGAAGATCGCGCGGACATCAATGGTATCGGTTGGCACTGCCGAGAAAGCGCCGGTCTCGCGATTCCAGTAGGAAACGGTGACGGACTTTCTGAAAAGCGGCGAGACGAGCGCGGTTTTGTCAGCCGTTGCAGCGGGCGCGCCTTCCGTGTCCCATCCCGGTTCGCCTGTGCCGACCCACCACTGAGCTATGCCGGTTGTTAGGCCGCCGAGCGCACCGACTACAAGTCCGAGTCCGGAGTCCGTGACGATGTTGTGACCTTCGCGGATGACTTCCGAGCGGCCATCGAGATAATGGGCGATGTCGATGTAGCGGCCTTCGATGGTGAAACTGGATTGAATGTGTCCGCTCAGTCGAGCGGGTACTTTAGTGTTCGCCATAACGGTGAATTGAGTGTCCTTTCATTTTCATTCGTGATAAGCCAGTTGAGAACGAGAGTGTCGGCACCTTCGGGACGCCAGTCGGAGATAGCGGACGATTCGTCATTCTGCGTGCATATGTCGAGGATGAACCGGATGCCCGCTGGAATCCAGAGGTCGAGTATGCGGAACAGCTTGTAGCGAACCTTCTGAAACATGGCGAAACTGTCTGTGGACTTAATCCTGATCTTGATAGTCGCGGGATTGATGTCCGGGCCAATGATGTAGTCCGCCGTATCAGCCGCAGAATCCATGTTCATGACTGCGGAAGGGTCAGACATATCGAGCGTGGTGCTGTCCAACAGATTCGTCATCAGGATATTGCGGTTGTACCGGATGATTTCTATGTTCCAATTGATGATGCCCTGAATGAGATCAATGAGTCCCGCAGTCGTGCCTTTCTTGCGGTAGATTTCAACGGCGCGCTTGATCTCGGCGCGCTGGCGCAGAACGGGCAACTCGCGATTGTGCAGCCATCCCATATTCCACGCAAGCTGCTCGATCAGGTCGTCCCGGATTTCGTCGGGATTCGACAGGTCAAAGAGTCCGGACTGTTTTGCTCGGAAGCGTTCGAGGGCGACAGCTATGATCGCGAGGTATCGTTTGAGTTCACTGTTCGTATCGCACTCTTCATAGATTCCCGGCAGATTGCCATAGAGCTTTCCTGAGAATTCGAACAGTGGATCACACATAATGCGGCCGCGATAGTCCGCACTGATAGTATCAAGCCAGTCCCCGACAGCGTTTTGAATGAATATCCGATAGTAATTGATCTTGCCGCGTGCTGGCTTTGAGTCGGTAACAGTTGCGACAGGTTCGAGCGAATCGAGCACGGTCGTACCATCGGCCAATGTCTGCGGATAATCGCGCAGGCGGCGCACCAGAACGACGCGAGCCACGACTTCAGTGACAGTCCAGGACGCAACCACATCATTATTTCTGTCGAGATCGAGTGATAGTGACATCTGCTATTCCATTGTGAATTGAGAAACTGCCCGACGGCATAGGCTTCAGCCGCCGGGCCATAAGACTGATACGACTACGAGTGCGTGACTTCCCAGTCGACTGAGCCGGTGATGGCCGATGCTGCATTGATGGTGAAGCCTGTCGCGGCCTTGTCAGCAAACCACACGGATGTGTTCGTGCCGGGAGTGAGTTTGACCGAGTAGCTTGTGTCGGCAAATGCGGTGACGAAAGTGATGGTTGCGGTCGCGGCATTGTCGAACGTGGCTGTTCCGAACTTCACCTGTGAACCATCCGCGCCGATGGTCGAAGCGCCGGAACTGCCCGAACCCATCTGCACCCATGTGGCACCGTTGAAGATGTAAAAATGGTCGGTGTCGCCGTCTATAGTAGTGACCGTTCCCTGCGCAGGATTCCAGA
>CAZQSL010000198.1:0-3886 GCA_964595945.1 uncultured bacterium | reverse complement strand
CCGTAAGGACAAACACATAAAAATAGTTCGACCATGCCATCATCCACACCAGCAGAGCATAACAAATCGCGGCGCCCGGCTTCATATCATTTTCAAATCGCAGAAACGCATGAGTGGAAACGATGGCAAAAAAGGTCAGCATCGTAAAATTCGACACGTCGCGCCCCTCGGCCAGCAGCGCCGGAGCCAGCATTAGTGAACACGCCCCGAAAAACGATACCGCCACGCCATGCTCACGCCTCAACATGAAATATAGAGCCGGGGGACTGATGATCATAAATATCGCAGATGGCACCCTTGACCACAATTCCGGCGTGCCGGACGGCAGCAGCAGAAGGTAATGCATGATAATATAATTGAGTCCGGGATGGCGAAAATCAGGTGTCGTAACGATCATCCCAAGCGGATTCCCCCTGCTCATCAGGACTCTGGATACCTGCTGATCAATTGAAAAACCACCGTCGATATGCCACAGACACAACACAGCGCCTGCTGCCGCAAGCATCACCGAAACTATCACATCCCGTTTTCTCAAAACAGCGCTGCCCCTTCCCTGCATCTTCCATCATTCTATAGCGTTGCCACACAACAGTCCATCACCTTAGCTGTTTGCTTCGGCACAGTCATGCAATTCTTGTATCCGGCCAAAATAAAAACACCCCCGGATTCAGCGGAGAATCCGGGGGGGGGGATGAAAAACAGATAAACATGGGACCACTCTGACGGATCAGCTCACGGCTTTGTGCTCTTTGCGAAGATGACTCTCCAAACACCAGTCTATGTCGAAACACCCCTTGCATATCTCGCGTTTTGCGATATGTTCTATCGTGAGATGGTCGATGTCCATGATATTAACGACAGAAGATGTTTTCAAATGATCGAAACAGCATATTGTCACATCGCCATTCGCCATGATGGCACATGCCTTCGACCTGTACCAGTCGCATTTTTCGGGCGGATATCCCCGGTCTGTCATCGAGACGATATCAAGCCATTTGTGCGAATGAAGATATCTTATGCCGAGATCGTTCGAGTAGAGCTTCTGACTCGTGATTTGTGAGACGACGCTGTCTCTGCTGTCTCCATCGCCGAGTATATAATTGATCGATATATCACATTTCCCATCTCTCTCAAGCATGTTCAGCTTTCTCAGCATCAGGATTCTTTCGAGCATTTCACGATGGTCGAGAGACAGTATCCCCGCGGAATAATGTATCTGTATCTGATCTATCCCGGCGCGAAGTATTTCACGGCACTTGGCTTCGGTAGCGGCGATCATGTTTGTGGCGATACTTGCCCCGAATCCCGCCTCGCGCACCCTGCTGACGATCATGCCTATCTCGGGGTGCAGCAGCGGCTCTCCGCGATTGAACAGATGAATGGATTTTTGCATGCCCTCGCCCGCAAGCGCAAGCGCATGGCCAAGCACTTCCCGGGTAATGAATTTTTCATCATCCACAGGCTCCGGGACCATTCCGGCCCCCTGTGGGCAATAGGAGCATTTCCCATTGCATATACTGACAGGCTCTATCATCAATACGCTTATTGCCAATTGCCACCCACATTCTCAAAAACAGAGCGAACGAGCCGGATTGTTGCACAGTGCTCACCTCCACACTGGCATACTGCCAGATGCAGAGATGCTCCGCCAGACCTGTTCGGAAAAATCGAACCGGGCTTATCCCCGTGCATGTGTACTATGTTGTTGTTTGGCTGATCCGAAAAGCTGCCAGAGGCGAACTACCCGCATCCTCTTCGAGCCTTTCCATACTCGCTTGCTCCGTTTGCGCCAATCTCCAGTAATTTCCCATTTCCCTCTTGTAGTATACCCACTATTTTCTCTAATTGACGCTTCACAGTAAAAAAAGTTGGCAATGCCGCTAACAGGCTGAGCATAGTCTATCCGTAGAGAATATTGAAACAGAATAACATGTGTGCCAATTGGTGAAAATACAAAACGAAGCACTAATTCACGTTAACTCAGCAAACAGTTCGCGCCCCGACTACAGGACGACTGAGAGCAACTGAACTAATTTATGTCATAATTTTCCTTCGCCTTGATGAAATGTTCATAGCGAGGCCGATTGCGATACAGTTGGTCAGCAGCGAGCTCCCCCCGTAGCTGACAAAGGGAAGCGGCACCCCGGTAATGGGGTTGAGCCCCAGTGTCATGCCGATGTTGATAGCTGACTGGAATGCTATCATCACGAGTATCCCGGACGTGATGTACGTGGCGAAAAGGTCATCTGAATTGCGGGCTACCAGTATCAGTCTCCACAAAAGGAAGATGATGAGAGACAGTACCAGCAATCCTCCAAACAGACCGGCCTGTTCGCAGATGGAGGCGAACATGAAATCGGACTCGGCGGTTGGCAGAAATCCGTGTGATGCCTGAGTGCCGTTGAATATCCCCTTGCCGGTGATGCCGCCCGAACCGATTGCGATTTTTGACTGAATGAGTTGATATCCGGTCCCCATGGGGTCTGCTTCCGGATTGCGAAATGACAGGAGGCGGAGAAGTTGATATCGTTTCAATACAAAAGGTGCGCCCGCGACACCAAGTGAGATGAATCCCACGACGATACCGAAGAACATCAGTCCGTCGATGCCGCTGACAAACAGCATGCCCAAAAAGACGGCTGCGAAAACAGATGCCGTCCCCATGTCGGGTTGCAGCAGGATCAGACCGAACGGGATAAGAAAGTGCATGAATGACACAAGTATGGTGGAAGGTCTGTTGATAACGTCCCGCACTTTGACAAGATATCCGGCGAATGTGACAATGAAAAGCACCTTTGCGAGCTCGGAGGGCTGTAGTCTTATGGGGCCGAGATAAAACCAGCTTTCGGCACCCTTTGTTTTCTGTCCGAAAAGCAGCAGCGCGATCAGCAGCAGTACATTTGCGGCATATAGCGGAGTGACAAATCGCGGCCATGTACGGTAATTCAGGTTGATGCAGACAAACGCGGCCACGGCGCCGACAGTCAACCACGCAAGCTGCTGTCTGTACAGCCGGGCGCTTATCACGCTGTCAGGATGCCGTTGCATGGAATACAGGGCGAAAACGCCAATTGCGATCAGCGCCAATGCGGCAATAGGTAGCCATTTGTCAACCCGCCTGATGCGATCCAGTAACATTGCGCACTATCCCTGTTGTTCTGTGATCTTCTTTTGCCTCGATACGTTTTTTTTAGCGGGGATTTTCATTTCAGCCGGGACTTTGAATTCGAGTTCGACGGTTTTCGCTTCGCCCCAGTAGCTTTCGAGATTGTAGTAACCGCGAGCCTGGGGGGAAAAGATGTGGACAATGAGGTCGCCGAAGTCGAAGATGATCCATCCGGATTCAGGGCCGCCGTCTCGCGGTGCGTTGAAGAGTGATTTTTCGTCGATGATTTCGGAAACGCGTTCGGCGAGCGCGTCGATGTGCATGGGGTTGCGCGCAGATACGATCAGGAAGTAGTTGGTGAATGAGCATTGTGAGCGGACATCGAGCAGTGTGATGTCATTGGCGAGTTTTGTGTAGAGTTCCTGAGCGATATGGCGGGCGAGTCTTTTGCCAGTAAGCATGATTATTCCCCTGTGGATATTTTGTCGCGGCCAAGAATGACTTCGAGGTCGACTTTTGATGTCGTGTCGATTTCTTCGGTGGTATCGGCGTCGAGGAGACGTGCGATGGCGCCAGCGAATGGGGAGGGATGTTTGACGACAACGGTGGTGCGGTCATGGTCAAAGTCTGAGGCGTTGTCGGTTTCGACGATTTGGAATCCGAAGTACTCGAGACGTGTTTTATAGATGGTTGCAAGGCGGGGTGAGCCGCATCCGTTTTGGAGCGAGATAAGGACGGCTTTGTTGCGTGGATGGTAGCCGCCGTTGAGCATGGCGCCTG
>CAZQSL010000197.1:0-3962 GCA_964595945.1 uncultured bacterium | reverse complement strand
AGGGTGGGTCAATTTTCGACGCCGCCATGGGTCATTTTTGCTCGCCGTTTAACAATGTGGCTTTAATCCTGATTTTGATAGTAGCGGGATTGATGTCAGGACCAATGATGTAGTCCGCTGTATCGGCCGCCGAATCCATGTTCATGACTGCTGACGGATCAGACATATCGAGCGTGGTACTGTCCGGCAGATTCGTCATCAGGATATTTCGGTTGTAGCGGATGATTTCTGTGTCCCAGTTTATGATGCCCTGAATGAGATCAATGAGACCCGCGGTTGTGCCTTTCTTGCGATAGATTTCAACGGCGCGCTTGATCTCGGCACGCTGGCGAAGAACGGGCAACTCGCGATTGTGCAGCCATCCCACATTCCACGCAAGCTGCTCGATCATGTCGTCACGGATTTCATCGGGATTCGACAGGTCAAAGAGTCCGGACTGCTTCGCTCGGAACCGTTCGAGCGAGGCAGCGATGATCGCGAGGTATCGTTTGAGTTCACCGTTCATGTCGTACTCTTCATAGATGCCCGGCAGATTGGAGTAGAGCTTCCCGGCGAAGTCAAACGAAGAATCACACATGATGCGGCCGCGATAGTCCGCACCGCTCGTGTCGAGCCAGTTGCCCGCTGCATCCTGCAGAAATAGCCTGTAGTAATTTATCTTTCCGCGTGCCGGGCTTGAGTCGGTCACATTTGCTACAGATTCGCATAAGTCTATGACTGTCGTGCCATCGGCCAATGTCTGCGGATAATCGCGCAAGCGGCGAACCAGAACGATCCGGGCCGCGTCTTCAGGGATAGTCCAGGACGCGACAACATCATTGTTTCTGTCGAGATCAAGTGATAGTGCCATTATTTATTCCATTGTGAATTGAGAAAACTGCCCGGCGGCATAGACTTCAGCCGCCGGGACATAAGGCTGCTTCGACTACGAGTGTGTGACTTCCCAGTCAACGGAGCCGGTGATGGCAGATGCTGCATTGATGGTGAATCCGCCCACAGTCTTGTTGGTGAACCAAACGGATGTGTTCGTGCCGGGCGTGAGTTTGACTGAATAGCTGGCGTCGCTGAATGATGTGGGGAAAGAGACGGCAGCGCTCGCGGCGTTGTCGAATGTTGCTGTGCCGAACTTCACCTGCGAACCATCCGCGCCGATGGTCGAAGCGCCGGAACTGCCCGAACCCATCTGCACCCATGTGGTGCCGTTGAAGATGTAGAAGTGATCGGTGTCGCCGTCTATAGTCGTGACCGTGCCCTGCGCAGGATTCCAGAATTCCCACGCGCCACCGCTGTATTCCGCGATGTCGTTGATGTGTCCGGCGAAAATACCCTGATCACCTTTTACGACGATACCCGGCGAATCACTCTCGTCGATGAGAAGGTCTTGCACGAGATTGATCCGCGTCTGCGTGATTTCGAATACGGCGGCTTCAACGGTATACACCCCATTGCCGCTTGTGTTCGTGAGTCCTGAGACCGTGATCACATCGCCATTCGTAAAATTGCCGGACACGTCGCCGAAAGATGCATCGAGGAATATGATTCCGGGATGTCCGCCTGAGACGGTCGCGATGCCATAAGGCGTGGTGTTGCCGATGATATATCGGTCGCCCTCTGATGGGCTTTCGGGCGGTGCGAATACACCAGCCTTCACGCTGTCCTGAAATTCGCGTGCTGAGATGAGCGACTTCACTGTCGCGAGCGTGACGAGGTGCGAATCGTCAGTGGACGTAGCGGTAACGCTGATCGGTTTGTTGATTTCGAGTGCGTCGCTGCCGTTTTTCTTCGCGATGCTCACTACGCCTTCAATGAGTATCTGGTCTGTTTTGAATGATTCCTGCATTTTGTAATGCTCCTTTTTTGATTAGATTTGTCGGGCCGTCCAATCGACGCTGCCCGTGAATGTACTGCCCGTGTTGATGGTGAATCCTGCTGGCGTTTTGCCAGTTACCCAGCATGGGATGTTTGCATCCGGCGTGAGCGTAACTGCGTAACGGGCACTCGGTAGCGGTGATTCTAAGACAACTGTTTTTGTTGCCACGTCCTCGAAAACCGCCATGCCGCATGGCGCAACTGACATGGCCGACAGCGATTCGGCCAGCACCTGGATCGCGGCATCTATCTTGTCGAAGTTGCCGTTCACCGCATTTGCCCAGCCCGTCGATGATTTCACCGGTTTTGCGAGATTCAAAAACGATGTGTACGAAAATGACAATTCATCACCTCCTTTACAAATTGACCTCAAAAATGTTTACGCCCGGGGAAAACGCCACACCGTCGATCTGCTCACGCGCCGATTCTTCCACCGGCAGCGCTTCATAAGAACCCCACGGATCGTCTCCCCACTTGTCATGCCCCCAGCCAGTCGCGATCATTCGTAATGCCTCCAAATGCAAATAGCCCGGCAACTCAACGGAACGCTTTCGTTTCATTCCGTTCAATCACCGGGCTCGATTCGGATACGCGGGGGCTTTCACCCCGGCTCCGTTGCAACAAACCGGTTCAGTATTTATTCGTAACTTTTACCAAAAAACAGAGTAAACCTTCGTGTCTCTATCTTACTGCTTTGATCATAGCTTCGGATATTTCGACACCATGAACGACTTTCTGATAATCGATGATGCCGACATTGTCATTTGCAGTGTGGGTAATCACCCCGAGAAAGTCCATCATATCGCTCGATGTTAATGCCATAGTAGGGATACCGAGAGGCCAGAAAAATCCGTGATCGCTTGCGTAGAACACTTCCTTCGCAAAATCGCAGACGCCATTTGCTGCATCATATACTTTTGCTTCAATTTCGGGAGAACAACTAAGAAGTGACACTGCCACGCGATGGTCACTGATCCCCACACCATCGAAATTGATACATGCGGACACATCTACCGGAGGTCTTTCGGTAATGTATTTCATGTCACCAGGGAACCAACTGTCTTCGCCACCAAAGAACACGAACTCCACGCTATGCTGCAAATCACGTTCTGCCAGCCTGCGGCACATCAACAATACAGAGGCCACTCCAGTAGCATTGTCCATAGCGCCTGGTGTAAAATGTGCTGTGTCGTAATGGGCACAAATCACAATTCTGCGCTCCGTTCTTCCCCGTCTTGCTGCAATGATGTTCCTTCCTTCACTTTTCTTTATATTACTTTCAATCTTCAGAGCTACCTTCCCTTTCGCAGCTTTCTCCAACTGCTTAATACCATGTTTTGACACAGTCACCGATGGAAATTCGATAGTGGTATCCTGTAGAAGAACCGGATGAAGACCATCATAATGGTTGACTGTAATGACTGCGGCCGCCTGGCTCGAAGCCAGAATTGCCACTAGTTCATCCTGTTCGGGAACACTATATATGTTCCTGTCAAAGTTCTCGGGCAGGAATGGTGCTAACATGACATCGCCATGTGCTACCACGATTTTTCCTTCAACATCCATTCGGTGCAGGTCACCGGCTGTTTCGATGAAGGCGATTTCTCCTTCTACATCACATGATGGAGAATAAATATTTGCTTCGGCCGGGACAGGGTTCCCGTTAGCATTCAATTCGCAAACTGTCGCTTCCCAGTCAGGACACTCGAACTTTACATCATTAAGTTCATAACCCATTGACTGAAGTTCACTTGTTATAAAATCCCCAGCCTTGCGATTTGCATCGGACCCCGCAGGTCGCGCTCCTATTGTTTCGGCAAGCATCCGCACACAGTATTCCACATACTCTTTTTCGCCCCGGCGTTTCATGGCAAACTCCTTTTTTGCAACATTGTAGCCTTGAAACTAACTATGGTGCGCTATATGAGGGTTTGGAAATCTCATTTTTTATCGTTTCGAGAAGTTTTTCAATTTCCAATGTACTCTTCTCAATGGTTTTGATCTTGGAAAGCCAGTTGTTCATATTGAAGAAAATATCGTCCTCGAAAGGGGGCAGCTCATCAAGCGCACTTTTAAGATCATGCCGTCTGCCG
>CAZQSL010000196.1:1117-4086 GCA_964595945.1 uncultured bacterium | reverse complement strand
CGCAGGGTCGTCAGAAGATCACGCGCAAGCCTTACTTCAAGATCGAGTTCACGAACGGCTCCATCATTTACTTCAGGCCCGCAGGCGCTTACGGCGATCCGTTCAGGTCACTGCACGTCTTCGACCCTCTTCATGATCGAGGCTGCCCATTCAGCGGGCGTGGTCTTCACATTAACGGTATCGCCTTCGCGAGCGCTTTTCGTGGCCTTCAGGTCGGAAAGATGCAGACGCACCATCCGGTCGTAAGCCTCTGCGGCCTTCACATCGGAGTTCTTCACGGCACGGCGGTAAAGCACAAGATTAGTCGCGACCAGTTCGACCGCGTAGAAGTCGGACGATTTGTTGAACTGGAAATCCTCGTGTAGCTGTTTGACCACGGAGAGGAAATCGGCACGTTCTTCTACGGTCAGAATGTCGAACGCGAGAAAACCGTGTTTCAGTCCGACCGAAAGATCGACGCCAAGTTCCTCAGCGGTCTTGGTCAGTTTGTTTTTGTATTTGCGGATGACATTCGAATGTAGCCCGTTCTTCGTGTCGTGTGTCGGGGCATCCTGCGTTTTTCGCTTGTGAGCGCCGTGCAGTCGGCAAACGGTAAAACCATGAACGACAGGATTCTCACAGCGCTTGCCGGTACTCTTGCTTGTTGCAGAGCACTGCTGGATGCCTGGATGAAGCGGTTTAAAAACCATTTATTGCTCCGTTCTGTGTGGTTTGCTGTGGCTGGCTGCCGAGCCTGCCGGAGGTTCGCGGAATATAAAGTTTTTGCGATTGTTACTGATTATGAGTATTTCTGATTCGTGGAGTGAACTGCCCACACTGGTTATATACGTCGTGAAAAGCAAAAATTCCGGATATGAAGTAAAAATTAATTTCATTCAGTCTTTTTGACACTGTTTCTGTCTCGCCGCGCAAGCTCCCACACCCACCTTTCCGACACACATGCAATTCTGGCGATTTCCGGGACGGGCACATGGTTTCGAACAAGAGCAACGATGAGTTCATTCCGTTCGCGGAAGTTTTCTTTGCTACAAGGTATCCAGAGAAGACCGCCAGCAAAATGTTTCTGGATTTCATGCACCAGTTCCGGTGGTAATATGTCCATCGCGTTTTTGTATTTCACCTGCACACCTCCGGGATGGTATTCAAGAACCACGGCTGCGGCACACGCATATTGTAAAAATGCAGATGGCGTGGGTTCGCAGTATTTATTCTCGTGATCACTTCGATTGACTGCGGCGTCACTGCGCCGATCCTGTCATACATGCCGATGAAACACACAAGCCCCCAGTCGCCGGGAGCGATGCCGATGTTGCGGTACAGTTGATCCATCTCCCAACCGGCGGCAAGCGCACGGTCTTTTATGGCATCCACCTGATCGAGAGCGTAGTGCGTGACATGACAGTATGCTCCGGTTGTGGCACCGGCGGGAAACAGAAATGCGCCAGCGGGGATCGCGGGAGCAGCGGGAGCAAGTGGCGACCAGTTGTCGGGCATGATGCTGGGTGCGGTTTCGGCGCTGGCTTTCAGGTTGTGAGCTGCCGTGTGCGAATCGTGGACTGCTGGCCGCTTCGAACCGTTTGCATCTTCACCACACTCGTCATAGGGAAAATCCGTGAGATGTCCCTCACGTTCTGCCTGCCGGATCACGTCGACATGGCGATGCCATTTGAGGGGGGCGAAGGATTGCTTCACATGGGCGAGAATATCGGTTCCCCACGTGGCAACTGCCAGCGTGTGGATTTGGGACATGCGGTCGAGCATGTTGCGGTAGTCTGATTCAGACAATTTGCCGGATGTTAGCGCGGCACCAGCATTAGCAAAACAATGGGCAAGATACGCATAATAAATTGGCGTGAGCCGGTAGTAGATGACGCCGGAATTGTAGGCCACTTCACGTTCGGCATGTGTCATCCCGTGGGTGATGATGCGCAGTTCTGTCGCAACGAAGGTGGCAAAGCCAGCGGCGCGGTATGCGTCGATCAACCGGTTGGCGCGAGCAATGGTGCGCTCTTTCTGTGAGTTGGCGGTGATGCGGAACATGGGCGCATTGGCACGTGACTGCTGCCGCGATGTGGTGGTGGAATACTTTGTGCGATATGCTGTTTTTGCCATGGAAATGCCATCCTTTCAAATTTGATTCTTGAAGTTACGGGTGGCAAAATCTTTTCTATTAATACTGTTTTTATCTTTTATCATTAATACTTAGTATTTATAGAAAAGATTTTGCCACCCGCTCGTTGTAGTAATAATTGAATAAACCGCTGTTGCCATGCTTTTATTATGGTAATCCGTTATAGTTCGGATTTTGCCGTCAATATGGCGCTTTCATATCCCGGACAGGATCGAAAGAAGTTGCTGGCGTGCGCAATGCATGATTCATCGCTTCCAAGAATATCGAAATAGCCATTCCGTTTTTCTGTCTGGTAGAACATCCGGAATGATGACAGTTTCATCTCATGAGCAATTGCGCTTACGTGAGATTCGATACTCCGGCGAGTCATGTAAAAATCGTTGTCGAAAGACTGAATATCAGCCTGCCTCTCAACAAAGTATTGCAAGAATTTCTGTGGAGCCATCACCCCACTTTCGACCAGCGGTCTGATCGTGCGTGACACACTGGAAAAACCGATGTTCTGCAGCTGTCGTTCCATGAGGTCGCGGATTATCCGACTATGTTTTTGCTTCGGTGCATACACCGTTTTGCCGAGCACATTTTCAGTACACACAAGGTTTGTCACTGGTATCTGGTCGAGAACGATATTGGTGAGCAGCACGAGGTGAATGGTGTTATCGAGCACGAGCCGCCCGCGATTGAGCGACTGGTATATCTCATCTTCACGCGAAATTTCAAGAATGGCCTGAAGCAGCGGTTCTTTAAAGGCGAACACATTAACCGCCTTGTTCGTGCCTGTGTAAGTGCGCTGAGTCATGCAGGTGTCCGTGGACAAATTACGGTCATGGAACAGGCA
>CAZQSL010000196.1:0-1107 GCA_964595945.1 uncultured bacterium | reverse complement strand
ATTTAATCACCGTCTCGCGGTCGAAGCCGGGAGCGCCGAAAACTATAACTTGACGATACCCCATGAAACTGTTGGAGCCGCGATTGCCGAAGAAATGGGTGACGGCGGCCTGCGGAGGCAGCATTTTTGATATGCGGTCAACGAGCGATTTCTTGCAGATGACAAGCGTGGATGGCTCGCGGGCAAGATAGTGCGCGAGCATCTTCATCATGTTGCCGCAATGCGTGGCATTGTTGAGAGCCGTGATGGTGGACGCGCTGGAGAACAGTTGGGTGACTGGATTTGTGAATCGGTAAGCGGCGTTGAACGTGGTGACTGGCCGTTCGAGGAGCGCTTCGTAAAGCTCGGGATGTCCCGTGGCGTCAAGCACAATGACAGGCTTGTCGAAAGCGGGCATGTGTGTTTTCATGCAGATGTGCAGAGCTGATTGAGGTGCCTGTGGAGCGTTTTGGGAGCAGGAATTGGCAGTGCCGTTGCCAGCGACGGTGTTATTTCCAGAAGCAGCACAACGCGACACAGTGAGTCTGCTCAGGTTTGACGTGGGCGGCTTGTGGAACAACTCGTAGTGCAAAATGGCGAGAAAATCGGTAATGAAATCGAGAGGCAATTCACTGTCGCGGATGGAAAACGATATTTTATTTATCACATCCCGCTCGGCAATTCCGACTGCTGACATGAGGTCACGCACGGGAATGCCGCAGGTTGCAATGCAGTGTTCGTCGAGCCTGCGATGCAGAATGTCGCCGGTAATGGGTGCCTTGCCGACATCGGAATTGAGCAAAGATTCGAGAGCCGTGAGCAGACGCGCGATAGCTTCGTATCCGGTGGCGTCTTCGCCGATGTCGGTCAGGTCATCGACGAGCGTGGACACATAGCCGTTAAGCACAGCCACATCGGAAGCATGCACAACTATTTCGTCGATGAAGTTGGCGAGAACATCCTCGTCGAAAACCACAGTGTCGAAACGCTTCACAAACTTGTCGGCCTTGTGAAGAAACGTTTGCTGCTGGATAAACCAGTTGAAGTGTTTGTCTTTGAACTGGGCGAGATAAGGGCACGTTTTCATATCATCGCAGTTCGAGCAGAGCAGCCGGTTTATGTTGAGCC
>CAZQSL010000195.1:0-4261 GCA_964595945.1 uncultured bacterium | reverse complement strand
CTGAGAGATACTTCGCCCGACATATCGTACTCGATATCGGCGAGACCGACATCGACAGGGATGTCCATGAGCACAGGCCCGGGCCGGCCTGTCGATGCGATGTGAAATGATTCCTTCACCGTTTTGAGCAATTCCGCAGGGTCTTTCACGAGGAAATTGTGCTTGGTGACAGGGAGTGTAATCCCCGTGATGTCGGCCTCCTGGAAGGCGTCTTTGCCGAGCAATCCGGTGCCGACCTGGCCTGTGACGGCTATCATCGGAATGGAGTCCATGTGAGCGTTTGCGAGTCCTGTTACGAGATTTGTGGCGCCCGGACCTGATGTCGCGATGCATACGCCTACCTTGCCGGTGGCCCTTGCATATCCGTCCGCCATGTGCGCTGCGCCCTGTTCGTGTCTCGTAAGAATGAACCGTACATCAGCGTCATACAGTGCGTCGAAAAGTGGAAGGGCCTGGCCTCCCGGTATTCCGAAGATAACTTCCGTGCCGCAATCAATGAGCGACTGTATGAGTGCTTTTGCTCCTTGCATCTCCTTTTCCGCCATTCTGAATTTTTTGCCTTTCACGCGCATATCCATCTCAGCGCACGATAAGCCAGAGTTATTATAAGGCTGCTCATTTTTATTTTAAAGACACAGGGGAAATTAGATTTCGCAATTGCAAATTGTTGCGTGTGGCGCCCGGAGCTGGCAGTGATCATTTGTCAGGTAGCCAAATAGGCGCATGCGGAGAATGATCCCGTTTATTATTGACGAATTCGGGATGAATGCCTGGGCAAAAGGTTGACACGCAAACATGCGCAAAGCGGTCATTGCGGCCGTCACGCCACGCCGGAATGTCCAGCATGTTCACGGGAAAGAGCGTATCCTGTTAATGACAGACACCCTGTCATAGGCGCGGGGAGAGAGATAGAGATATCGATAGTACCATATAACGGCATCGAGCGTGTGGCCGGTCTTTTTGTGGCAGACAGCGAGTTTGTTACTGACGTCAGGGCTATCGGTGTTGATCGTTTCGAGCGCGAGCAGTAAAGGAATGGCCTGTTCGCAATTACCGGAAGAAAAAGAGTCATACGCCTGTTTCAGGAGGGCGCCGCCTGAGGGGAGAGCGCCACTTGCTGTCATCATTTCATACTGGATTTTCAGGGATTTCAGGCTGTAAGGGTAACTGGCAGTGAGAGTGGCCGGATAATCCTCCAGAGCGATGGCAGCATATTTCAAGGCATTGTCAAAGTCTTTTTCGTGGATGTAAGCCTGGGCAAGATTCAGATAGGCGAGGGAGTAACGGGGATCGTGGTAGATTGCTTTGTGAAAGTCGGCTATGGCGAGGTCGAAACGGTTAGACTTCGCGTGTGCGACGCCGAGATTGTTGTGAATTGCCGCATCGTCCGGTGTCATGGCCAGGGCTGCCAAGAAGTCGGCGATGGCGAGGTCGTACTGCGCCGTATCCGAGTAGGCGAGTCCCCGGCTTGCGTAGAAAGATGCCTCCGGGTTGCCCAGGTCGATGGCAGAGCTGTAGTCTGCGATAGCCGCGTCGAATTTCCCCATGCTGCTGTGGATATGACCGCGGTGGTCGTAGAACGCCGGGTCGGCCGGATCGATAGCGATCGCTTTGTCGATTTCCGCGAGGGCCTGAGGGAAGAGCTTTTCGAGATGGAAAATTACCGAAATGTTATAATGCGCATCGCTGTCACGGGTATCGAGTTCGACGGCTCTGCTGAAATTAGCGAGAGCAAGCAGGTGGTTGCCGTATTCGATGAAGATGCCGCCGCGGTTGACGAGGAAATCGGGGTTGAGGGGATCGAGTTCGATCGCCCGGTTGTAGTCCGCCAGGGCCAGATGGATATTGCCGGTTTCGTGAAAGACAATGCCGCGTTCGAAAAGCGTGATGGAAGACTGCGGATCAGCCTCAAGAGATTTCGAGTAGTATTCGATTGCGGCATCAGTGTCGCCCGCGAAAAAGAACCGGCTCGCCATCTCATGGAAAATGCGGGATTCGACTGCTTTGAGCGAATCAATTGATTCGCCGGCCAATTCGTATGTGGCGGCGTTTTCGAGGCAGGCGAGCGCCACGTCGTTGCTGCCGATGTAGTTTTCTGCGAGAGCTTTTTCCATGCAGGACTCGACGCTTGCGCAATCGCAATCAGCCGCAGGACATGCCACTGCTCCGAGAGAGATCAGAACCAGCGCGAAGGCGGCAATGAATATGGCCTTATCCCATCCACTGCTCCGGATTGTGCGTAATGGTCCGCATATTCCAGTGTGCGTTGACAACGTACCGCCATAAGTAGTGAAATTCGAGTGTTACTAAAATTCATTATACTTACAGTCGATATTTCTTGCAAGTAAGGATTGTCATGAAGTGGCATCTGAAGTATGAGAGATCATTTGCGGAGAGAGGAAACGAGCAGGCATTATATCAATTCGCGTTCATAGAGGAATAGCGGTCAGCAATGGAAATCAGCCACCTCAGTGCGAAGCGCAAATAACAAATGTTATATACTTTCCTGATTACCCCCGAAACTCAGATACAGCAACAACCACTGAAAACGAAAATATACTGATGGTTACAGACGAAATCATGGAGGACATTTGACAATCTGCGTTTCAGGGGTAATCAGGTATACTTTTTGATTTGCTGCCGGTGCGAGTTTTGGTGGTGATTTGGCGTTGGCCCGAAAATGAAAAGCCGCCCCCTTAAACATGGGGGCGGCTCGATAAGTTTCTGTAGCGCGGGGGGGGTTCAGTCGGAGGAAGACTTTTTCTTTTTCCTGGCCTCGTCAAATTTGTACTGGATGGTGGCGCCGTTTTCGTCTTCGAGCGGGAAGAGGCTGTTGGGGTTGCAACTCGGATCGCATTGGGTGCATGGGGAATTGCAGACTTCGACGCGTCTGGTGCCGACGAGTTTTGTGTCGAATTTTTTCTTGTAGAAAGTAATGGCATAGACGTTGTGTGCCTTGCGGTTGACAGTGTACTGGATGTTGGGGCTGAGAGGTGTGAAGGAGAAAACGATGCCCTTGTTTTGTGCGCCGTATCGATTTTCGACGAAAGGAGTGGTTTTAAATGGAGAAGGTGAGCCGACGAAGTGGGTTTCGCGGGAAGTGTCTTCGTTGTCGAAGGGGTAGGGGATAGTACCGGTGCCGATGACTTCCATGGTGAATAGGGTTGATGAGTCGTCGGCGAGTTTGAAGATGGTTTCGCGGGTTTGTTCGGCGACAGAAACATTTGGGAAGTTGAGGAGGAGACGTCGGGGGTTTTGGCCTTCGGAGACGGAGACTTGGGTTTCGCCGGAAAATCTGAAGGTAATGACTTCGGATGTGCCGACTTTGTCGAAGAAAGCGCGGGTGAGCGTATTTTCGGGTAGCGGGCGGTTTTGCGGCTTGTAGCCGGGCAGTCTGTAATAGCGGACGGTGATGATGTTGCCTACGGTGGTGGTTTCTGCTTCGACGCCCTGCTCGACAGTGGCGACGAGGATGGTGTCGGTATCTGAGATGACCTGGCGGACGCCTGCGCCCGGGCCGGCCTCTCCAGCGCTGCGGAAGGTCTGGGCTTCGATCCTTTCCACGCAGTGCCCGCGTTTGCCGGAGACTGCTTTCGCGAGTGAGGGGTCCGGGGTGGCAGTGGGGATTTCCACGATGATGCGGTTTTCCATGCCTTGCCGCGAGATGGTTGGCTGGACCTCTTCGGAAACGCGGAGGGTTAGGATGTCTTCTTCGCCGACGGTTCGGAAGGAAAGGCCTTCGACCACTGCTGCCGCAGTGGCGGGTACCGGAGAGAAGGCGATGGCTGCTGCAGTTGCCGCGGCGGCCATCGCTTTGATCAGGACAGAAAGTGTCTTTGTGCCAGACAAGTGCCGGTGTCTCCAGTCAATATATTGTGATATCAAGCTTCTTCCGCTTTTTTCTTATGATACCTTGCAATGATCTCCTCGGCAACTTTTTTCGGGACTTCTTCGTAGTGGTCGAGTTCCATGGAGTAAGTGCCGCGGCCCGAGGTCATGGCGTCGAGGTCTGGGGCGTAGCGGAGCATTTCGGACATGGGGACGAGAGCCTTGACGATGGTGCCGGTGGCGACCTGGTCGGTGCTGGCGACTCTGCCGCGGCGGCTGTTGATGTCGCCGATGACGTCGCCCATGCACTCGTTGGGGATGTCGATGTCGACGCCCATGATGGGTTCGAGCAGGACGGGGTCGCACATCATGAATGCTTTTTTGAACACTTCGCGGCCTGCGACCTGGAAAGCGATGTCTTTTGAATCTACGG
>CAZQSL010000194.1:0-4517 GCA_964595945.1 uncultured bacterium | reverse complement strand
GCACTCCCTTGTTCTGGAAGGATGTGCCGCATAGTACGGGGACAATCTTGTTGGCGATCGTAGCTCGTCTGACCGCAGCGGTTATGTCCTGTTCGCCGATGTGATCTTCCGCAAGATAGAGTTCGGCGATTTCATCGTCGGCATCGGCAAGTTTATCAATGAGCAATGTGCGCATTTGAGCCGCTTTTTCGGCCATTTCCGGTCTTACCGGCTTACGCACCCGTTCGCTTCCAGCGGCATCGGCATAGGTTTCTTCCTCCATAGTGATGAGGTCGACTATTCCGATATAATCGTCTCCGTCAAACAGCGGGATATTTACCGCGACAGGTTCAACGTCGAATTTCTTTTTGATAGACTGGGCGACACCGTAAAAATCGTTGCCCGTCCTGTCCATCTTGTTTATGAAAGCGATGCGTGGGATGCCATATTTGTTGGCCTGCCTCCACACCGTTTCGCTTTGCGTCTGTACGCCACCCACTGCGCAGAATACTACAACGAGCCCGTCAAGCACTCTCATGGACCTTTCGACTTCGACAGTGAAGTCTACGTGGCCCGGGGTATCGATGATATTGATCTGGCAGCCTCGCCATTCGCAATAGGTAGCGGCCGAGGTGATCGTGATGCCTCTTTCCTGCTCCTGTACCATCCAGTCCATGGTGGCCGTGCCTTCGTCGACACTGCCTATCCTGTGGACTCTCCCTGAGTAATAAAGTATCCTCTCGGTTGTTGTTGTCTTTCCCGCATCTATATGAGCAGTAAGTCCGATGTTTCTAACGTTCTTTAATTTGTCATCCATCTCAAAACCGTATTTCACAGAAAAGCTTCGCGTACGTGCGAAGCTTTAAAAGCAAAACCCCTAAAAATTAGTATCTGTAATGTGAGAACGCCCTGTTGGCTTCCGCCATCTTGTGCGTGTCTATTTTCTTTTTGATCGCGCCGCCTCTGTTTTCGGAAGCGTCGATGATCTCTTCGGCAAATCTCGAAGCATAGGTGGTGCCGCTGCGTTCGCGAGCATAGTTGGTGAGCCATTTGATCGCGAGAAAAAGTCTTCTTTCGCTTTCGATCTCAATCGGGACCTGATAAGTCGCGCCGCCGACGCGCCTGGATTTGACCTGCACCTGAGGCGATACGTTTTTGATCGCGGTGTTGAAGACTTCTTTCGGGTCTTTCTTGGTCTTTTCGGCCACGATGTTCAGGGCGTCGTACATTACGCGTTCAGCCGTGCTTTTTTTGCCCCTTTTGAGGATGCAGTGAATTGTCTTGCCGATGACCGGGTCATTGTACACGGGGTCGAGTACAACACGTTTGACTTTCTTGTATTTTCTTCTTGGCATAACTGTTTTCCTTTAAACGTCCGCGATCTGCAATAGCGGAAGAAGCGGGTTTATTTGCCGGACTTGGCCGCGGTCTTTTTGGGCCTTCTTGCTCCGTACTTCGATCTGCTCTGCTGTCTCTTGTCTACGCCGGCAGTGTCGAGCACGCCGCGCACGATGTGATATCTGACGCCGGGAAGGTCTTTGACCCTTCCGCCTCTGATGAGCACGATGGAGTGTTCCTGCAGGTTATGGCCGACTCCGGGGATGTAGGCTGTCACTTCGATACCGTTTGAAAGTCTCACGCGTGCTACCTTGCGGAGCGCCGAGTTGGGTTTTTTCGGAGTGATTGTCCATACTCTTGTGCAGACGCCTCGCTTCTGCGGGTTGCCCTGCAGAGCCATGGACTTGGAGCGCGTAGGAATCGGATTCCTTTTTTTTCTGACCAACTGGTTAATGGTTGGCATAATCAACTACCTCTTATATATCTCTCTTGACGAGCTACCTTAAGGCGCAATCACAAAGTATAGCCTTTGGGGTATGCACTGTCAATAATCGAGACGAAATATTTATCGCCTGTCGGCTATGATTCAAAATACACATCTTCGACGTCGTCAATTTCGATGCCGATGGCTTCCGCCGTGAGCGGAGCGATGTCTTCTTCGACTATTGTGGCTACAGGTGCCTCGGCCTCTGCGAGTGCGTCCTTGTGGATGTCGATCTTGAGGTCCCTGTAGGGCGGCAGGCCTGTACCGGCTGGGATGAGGTTGCCGATGATGACGTTTTCCTTGAGTCCCATGAGCGGGTCGATCTTGCCTTTTACAGCCGCGTCGGTGAGGACGCGTGTCGTTTCCTGGAAGGATGCGGCGGAGAGGAACGAATGTGTGGAGAGAGAGCATTTCGTGATGCCGAGCAATATGTTTTTGCCCTTTGCGGGTTCTCTGCCCATTGCCTTCATAGTCCTGTTGATGCGGTCGAATTCAAATCGGTCAACGAGTGAATTGGGAAGGAATTCGGTATCGCCGGCGCTCTCGATCTTGATTTTGCGGAGCATTTCGCGGACGATGACTTCGACGTGTTTTTCGTTGGTGCCGACGCCCTGGCTGCGGTATACGGAGATGACTTCGTTGACGATATATTCCTGGGTCTTGGTGAGGCCGATGACCTGAAGGAGATCATGGGGGTTGAGATGTCCGTCCGTGAGTCGCTGGCCGAGGCGGACGACATCGCCGTTTTTGACATGGAGCATCTTGTCGCTGCCGACAGGGAATCTCGCAGGCGGGATTTCTTTGGTTGGGGGCGTGACGAGGACTTCGCGGCCGTTTTCCGTCGAGAGGATTTCGACTTTGCCGTCAAGTCCGCTCCATACGGCGGGAGATTTGGGCTGGCGCGCCTCGAAGAGTTCTTCGACGCGGGGAAGACCCTGCGTGATGTCCGAGACGTCTCCGCTCGATACACCGCCCGTGTGGAACGTGCGCATCGTGAGCTGCGTGCCGGGTTCGCCGATGCTCTGCGCGGCAATGACGCCGACAGCATCGCCTATCTGGGCGATCTTGCCTGTTGCGAAGTTGCGGCCGTAACACGTGGCGCATACGCCGTAGCGAGTCTGGCATTCGAGGGCCGTGCGCACGCCGATGGGGGCCGCCACGATAGTTTTCATCATGTTTTCGAAGTCTTCTTCGGTGATTTCCTCGCCTTTTTTGACAAGGACTTCGCCCGTGACAACGCTGAATATGTCTTCGGCCGCCACGCGTCCGACGATCTTTTCTTCGAGCGGTTCTGTGACCGATCCGGTCAATTCGCGGAAATCCACTACATCGAGCCCGACGATCGAAACTTCATCGGAAATTTCGACATCGATGACTTCGTGATTTTTGTCCCTGACGGGATAGATTTTCTGAAGGTGGATTTTCTTGTCTTTGCCCCTTGTTTTGATGACGGGAAAAATATCCCTGATGGATTCGAATTCATAGACTTTTGGTTCGCGGATCTGGAGTTGTTGCTTGGATTTCTCCCTGTTGACAGTTTCCAGGTCGAGCTCGGTGTTGATCATGATGTCGCCGTTGTTGACGAATACGGATTCGACGCGTGCGAATTTCGGTGTGCCGCAGTCGATCTCCTGTACGATCACATCCTGGGCGACGTCGACAAGGCGGCGTGTGAGATAGCCTGAGTCGGCAGTCCTGAGCGCGGTATCGGCAAGACCTTTTCGCGCGCCGTGAGTCGAGATGAAGTATTCGAGTACGGAGAGGCCTTCGCGGAAGTTGGTTTTGATGGGATAGTCGATGGTCTTGCCGGTGGGGTCCGCCATGAGTCCGCGGAGACCGCCGAGCTGACGGATCTGCTGCATCGAGCCTCTCGCTCCGGATTTCGCCATCATGAAGAGCGGGTTGAACTGTTGTTCGGTGAATGCCTTTTCGAAGCATTTTCCGACCAGTTCCGTGTATTCGTTCCACAGGTCGATGCGTTTCTGGAATCGTTCTTCGACCGTGAGCAGTCCCTTATTGTAATGGGTGTCGATTTTCTTTTCGATGACGTCGGCGTCCGCCATGAGTTTTGCCTTTTCGGGCGGGACATAGACATCGCTGATAGAGACCGTGACGCCTGCGCGGGTGGCGAATTTGTAGCCGAGTTCCTTGACGTCATCGAGGAGCCTGACAGTGGGATACTGACCGTAGCGGCGCAGGCATTTGCCGACGAGCTTCGAGAGTCCTTTTTTGTCGATGACGCGGTTTTCGAATTTCCAGCCTTTTGGCAGTGTGGCATTGAAGATCACGCGGCCGATGGTGGTTTCGATGATCTTGCCGTCCACGCGGATTTTGGTGAGTGCGTGGAGTTCGACAAATCCGAGGTCGTAGGCCTTGATGGCTTCGTCGATGTCGCGGAAGATTTTGCCCTCGCCTCTGGCGCCGGGTTTCTGAAGTGTGAGGTAATAGATGCCGAGTACGATATCCTGCGAGGGGGCGACGATGGGGCGTCCGTTAGCGGGGAGCAGCAGGTTGTTAGTCGAGAGCATGATGAGACGGGCTTCGGCCTGCGCTTCCATTGACAGCGGGACATGCACGGCCATCTGGTCGCCGTCGAAGTCGGCGTTGAACGCGGCGCAGACGAGCGGGTGTATCTGGATGGCCTTGCCCTCGATGAGGGTGGGCAGGAATGCCTGGATGCCGAGTCTGTGGAGCGTGGGTGCGCGGTTGAGCAGGA
>CAZQSL010000193.1:0-4710 GCA_964595945.1 uncultured bacterium | reverse complement strand
TTTGTCGCCGGTGATCGAGCATTTGCAAAAGGGGCATTTCGCGTTGCAGCGCGAGGTGACATTGAGAGTCAGCATCCGGGGGAAGTGCAAGGCGCCCCGCGCCGCAGCGCGGCGGGCGGCAAGCGGATAGAATAGTGTCCCAGGTCCGATTCGCATCTATTCGCCGGTTTCTATTTGGAAGTCTTTTTCGCCGAATACCTGAGCGGTATAGACCTTGAACGAAGCGCCTTCCCTCCACGCGCCGGGGGTGAGTCCGGCCTTGACGGCGAGGTGGCTCAGCATCGTGTCGCGGTCCCATCCCTGCTCGGGTGCTACCTGGGGCAGAAATGTCGCGCGGCGGCCACTTTTTTCGATGATTACACCGTGTGTGCCCACTACGATATCACGCCATGAGGGGACTGGTTCGGGATTGGACAGTACGGAAATTTCTATGGAGATAGCGGCGAGTTCCTGCGGTTGCACACGTGCGAATCTCGGGTCGTGCGTGGCCGATACGACGGCCTGTCTGGCGGCGAGTTCGGCGATGGGCGTGTCATTGTCGAAATGTCCCATGCAGCCCCTGAGATTGCCGCCGATGGTGAGCGTGACGAACATGCCCTGCCTGATCTGCAATTCGCGGCTGGCTGCCGCGGGGTTTGGTATCCGGCCGGTGGTGATATGATCTGTCAGGGCCGCGCGCGCGATTGTCAGCAGCTCTCGCCGGGCTGCTCGTGTGAGTATGCCTTCGCCGTGCTGATCTGTCATGGCTTTCTCCGATCGATGGGGATTGTCCGTGGCGTCTGACGACACAATTGCCGCATCCGCCTCATTGCCGGAATCATAGTCTTGCCGGTGCGGCGCTGCCGCCGGTCAGATGCCGCTGAGTCGAAGGTCGATGAGCGCGCTGATGCCGACGCCTTCGACGCGGTTGAATTTCAGCGGGTTTATGCTGTCGCTCGGCACAAAGACTTCGACATCGAGGTTTTTAGCGGAAAACTTCGTCTCGATCTGCACGACGATCTCCACCTTTTCGACAAGTTCCTTTGGTCCGTTGACCTGTGCGGCGCCGACGCGGGTGCCTGAGCCCATGGCTATGATGGGCACGACCTTGGTGGATGCCTGCGTGGGGACGCCCTTGTTGAGCGTGATCGTATTGATGAATTTGTTGATGTCGTCTGACAGTACATCTGTGAGCACCGTGATGGCAACGCCCTTGATGACCTTGTCGACGAGTTTGTCGCCGAGATTGAGGCTGAGCAGTGTTTTGGATGTGATGGCGATGATGGCTATGGCCGTGATGATAGCGACGGTATTCTTTTTCATGTAAGGCCCTCCTTGTTTGTAAATCAATTATATAACTATTTATATAATGTCACCCACAGGCCGCAAGTAACAGTGGGTGGTGAAAAACTTCCCGATATGTGGCCCCGCCCAGTATCGGAAAACTGTAAAGACTTTCTGACACGGATTAGGCGGATTACGCGGATTGACACGGATAATACAAACGTAGAGAGTTTTTTGGGAGAGGTGCGGTACTTTCTTTATGAAAAAACAGAGGGAAGAAAAAAACCCTCCGGGGGTAGGCCGGAGGGGTTGTGTTTGCAGTAAGCGCGGGGTTAAGAGTTATTTTGCGTATTCCACGGCGCGTGTTTCCCTGATGACGTTGACTTTGATCTGACCGGGATATGAGAGGTCGGTTTCGATTTTTTTAGCGATGTCGCGAGCGAGGATGGTGGCGTTGTCGTCGTCGATGGCGTCAGGTTTGACCATGATGCGGACTTCGCGGCCTGCCTGGATGGCGAAGGCCTTGTCGACGCCCTTGAATTCCATGGCGAGGTCTTCGAGGCGAGTGAGGCGTGTGATGTAGGATTCGAGGTCTTCGCGGCGTGCGCCCGAGCGGGAGCCGGATATGGCGTCGGCGACCTGTACGAGGATGGCTTCGATGGTCTGCTGTTCGACATCCATGTGGTGGCTTGAGATGATGTGTATGACGCCTTTGGATTCTCTGTAGCGTTTGGCGAGGTCGCCGCCGATGATGGCGTGTGGGCCTTCGACTTCGAAGTCGACGGCTTTGCCGATGTCGTGCAGGAGTCCGCCGCGTTTTGCGAGTTTGACGGAGACGTCGAGTTCGGCAGCCATGGCAGCGGCGAGGAGGGCGACTTCGATGGAGTGCTGGAGGACGTTTTGGCCGTAGCTGGTGCGGTATTTGAGGCGTCCGAGGAGTTTGATGAGTTCGGGGTGGAGGTCGGTGAGTTTGAGGTCGTAGGAGGTTTTTTCGCCTTCCTGGATGATGGATGCTTCGAGTTCGGCTTTGGTTTTTTCTACGACTTCTTCGATGCGGGAGGGGTGGATGCGGCCGTCGGAGACGAGTTTTTCGAGGGAGAGGCGTGCGACTTCCCTGCGGATGGGGTCGAAGGAGGAGATGACGACGGCTTCGGGGGTGTCGTCGACGACGAGGTCGACGCCAGTGAGGGTTTCGAAGGTGCGGATGTTGCGGCCTTCGCGGCCGATGATGCGGCCTTTCATGTCGTCGTTGGGCAGTGAGACGACAGAGACGGTGCTTTCGGCGACGTGGTCTACTGCGCAGCGCTGGATGGCCATGGTGACGATTTGCTGGGCGCGGCGGTTTGATTCCTGTTTGAAGCGGTCGCCGTATTCCTTGATTTTGGTGGCGTAGTCTTTTTTGAGTTCTTTTTCGAGTTGGTTGAGCAGGTAGTCTCTTGCTTCGTCTGCGGTAAATCCGGAGATTTCCTGTAGTTTGGTTTTCTGTTCTTCGAGCGCGGTTTCGATTTCGCGCTGCATGATGTCGACGCGTTCTTCCTTGCCCTTGATGGTTTCTTCTCTGCGGTCGAGCTGTTCGGCTTTTTTCTCGATCGTTTCTTCTTTCTGGTTGAGGCGGAATTGCATTTTGTCGAGTTCGCTCTGTTTTTTGCGTGAGTCTTTTTCCGCGAGGTTGATGATGGTGTGCGCTTCGTCTTTGGCGGTGAGGATGATTTCCTTTGCTTTTGCTTCGGCTTCGCGCGCGGCGTTTTCGTTGATTTCGCGGGTTCTGTCCTTGATTTGTTCTTTTTGCTTTTCGAAGGAGTTGCGGCTGATGACGAATCCGGCTGCGGCTCCTGCTGCGAGTGCGATGATTACGAGTAGTACGGCTAACAACACGTTCATGTTGCATTACCTCCTTTATGATTAACGCGGCGGTCGACCGGCTTTTTTCGCGGATGGCGCAAGATGCGCTCATGCGTGAAAGTGGCAAGCCGGTGTTTCCGGCGCAGTTTTCCGGTGCGCTAATTCCGGTTTCCGTCCGTGTGGCGGATGGAAACTTGTATGGTTAGAGGATACCTGAGAGGCTGACAAATGTGATCCGGGTGATGCGGTCCCGCGTCATGTCGCAACGGGTGGTTGGGAGGTGGCCTGTTTTATTGCGTTTTCGTATTTTTCGACCACTTCGGCCCGGATTTTCTGGTACAGTTCGGAGTTGTCCTTGAGTGTTTGGCGGGCGCGTTCGCGGCCCTGGCCGAGGCGTTCTTCTCCGCACAGGAACCAGGAGCCTTTTTGTTGGACGACTCCCTCTACGAGGGCGAAGTCGAGCACGTCGTTGTACGGGCAGATGCCTTCTCCGAATAAAATGTCGAATTCAGCTTTGCGGAAGGGGGGGGATAGTTTGTTTTTCTGGACTTTCACTTCTGTGCGGTTGCCGACGATTTCAGTACCCTGTTTGATGTATTCGACTCGTTTGACTTCGAGTCTGACGGATGCCGCAAACTTGAGTGCCATGCCCCCTGGTGTGATGTTGGGGTTGCCGTACATCACGCCGATCTTCTGGCGGACCTGATTGGTGAACACAACGCACGATTGTGATCTGTTGATGTTGCCGGCAAGTTTTCTCAGAGCCTGGCTCATGAGTCTTGCCTGGAGTCCGACGTGTGAGTCGCCCATTTCGCCTTCGAGTTCGGCCTTGGGGACAAGGGCGGCTACGGAGTCGACCACTACGAGGTCGACGGCGTTGCTCCTGACGAGCATGTCGGTTATTTCAAGTGCCTGTTCACCTGTGTCAGGTTGCGATATGAGCAGGTTTTCCGTGTCTACCCCGAGTTTTTTAGCGTAGCCGGGGTCAAGGGCGTGTTCTGCATCTATGAACGCTGCCGTGCCGCCTGCCTTTTGGCAATTTGCCACTACGTGCAGGCACAGCGTGGTTTTGCCGGACGCTTCGTTCCCATATATTTCAACGATTCTGCCTTTGGGGAGTCCGCCGATACCGAGCGCTCTGTCAAGCGAAAACGATCCTGTCGGGATTGCTTCTATCGCTATCGCCTTCTTATCGCCAAGTCTCATTATGGAGCCTTCGCCATAATGCTTGGTGATCTGCTTCAATACGCTTTCGATTACCTTCTCATCGCTCACTGATGATTCCTCTCATTTCTCATGCACTGTACAACTACTGTACAGCTTGAGGTGTAGAATCCTCGCATGACATTATATGTTACACGCTTGAGCTCTTCAAGCTTTATATCAATATAGCCAAAGGGTGTGACAACTTTTTCACATATAGCTTCCAACTCTGTTGATGCTGCACTTTTTTTATTCTATTATTGATATATGGACTTATCGGGAATATCGGACAAACGACGCATCCTCATCGTAAGCGACGGGAAAAAGGGCCACCTCCACCAGAGCGAAGGCATAGTCAAGCGCATTTCCAACTCATCCTTTGTCCGCCTCGACATCACCCCC
>CAZQSL010000192.1:0-4716 GCA_964595945.1 uncultured bacterium | reverse complement strand
GATGTTTGTGCCTACGATAATTTAGGAAAGGGAAGGAGGTGAAGGATTGGACAGGCAACTGCTACACATACCGGCTCAAGGTCACCGACAACACCGGCAACACTGCGACTTACACATCAGAATCCGTCACAAAAAAGATCAACCCGTCACCTGACCCCTGCCAGCTCGTTTCCATTACCGAAGACACTTCGACCACATGTCTGCACGCATCCGGCAGCGAGTATATCTATTACAACAATTCACCGTCATGCTCTGGCGGCTCCGGGCAGTTTACCGTAACGGCATCGGCGGAAGACCCTCATATAGGCATCGACACTCTGACATTTCCCGACACCGTTTCATCCGGCAGTTCAGACACTTCAGCGCCATATTCTTACCAGTACGAATATGATCCGTCGGACTCATTCAGCGCCACCGCAAGCATCATCGTCACCGACCTCAACGCCGCTACCAGCTCATGCGAATTCGTCGTCGCGCTCGACACGGCAGGCCCCACAGGGGGCTCCGTCTCATATTACGACGGCTACGTCGCAAGCACGACCATCACGGTGACATTCGCGAGCGGCACCGATGCCGCTTCCGGCATTGCGTCAGCAACCATCCAGCGGCGTGACGCGCCACTATCGGATTCCACCTGCGGCACCTTCAGCGACTGGGCCGACATCACCGCCGTACCGGCGGCAGTTTCTTGGACCGACACATCTCTTTCCAACATTACGTGCTACCAATACCGCCTCGCGGCCACTGACAACACCGGCAACACTTCATACTTTTCCGCCACCGCCACTACCATGGTCGACGAATCCAACCTGTCGCCCTGCGAAATCGACTCCATCGCTCCCGACTCCTCACCCTCATGCCAATATGTCAACTCCTCCCGTATATATTACAACAACAACGCCGGATGCGCGGCCGGATCAGGCAGCTTCACCATCACCGCCGGTATCGGCACCAACGTACCGGAAGCCATCAGCCGGGCATCGTTTCCCGATACGATTTCCACAGGAGGCGATGTCAATTCACCGCCATATTCGATGCAGTACACATACGACTCATCCGACTTTTTCGACAGCCCGGTCATGCTTACGTTACACAGTCATTCCGCATATACAAGCACATGCACATTCCAGATAATTCGCGACGTCGACGCACCAGGCGATGGCACAACTTCATACACCGACGGCTACATGACAACCACCGCGGTCCCCATCACATACTCAACCGGAGCCGACCCGAAATCAGGCATTGCCGACACCGTAATACAACGCGCTGACGCTACTCTTACCGATGACACCTGCGGTTCGTTTTCCGCATGGGCAGACATCAAGTCAGCACCTGCCTCAAGCCCCTGGACCGATACTACCGTGCTCTCCGGCAACTGCTACCGCTACAGGACAACCGTCACGGACCAAGTCGGCAACGAAGGGATATTCACATCGACGGCAACTGCAAAAATTGACACCAGCGTCCCCACCGCCGGATTCACCTCACCGGCCGCGTCAGCATGGAACAACCACGACTTCTCCATAGCAGCAGCCAATTCCGACACCGGAGGCAGCGGCCTGGCACAATGCCGATACCGAGTACTCAGCAATGGCATAGAGACAGCCCCGCCCACGGCTTACACATGCACATCCGGCCCTGATATCACAGTGTCCGCATCATCTGATTGCAGACATCAAGGCACCGACACATGCACGGTGGAAATCATCGCAACCGACACCGCGGGCAACATCGCAGCCACGGCCACTCGTTCATTTTCCATCGACTGGGCATCCCCTACCGCCGCCATCACAGCCCCCGCAGCCAATTCATGGCACAGCATAGATTTTTCCATAACAGCCGAAAACGCCGACACGGGCGGCTCATCCCTTTCCGTATGCGAATACAGAATACTCAGCAACAGCGTGGAGACAAAGGCATGGACAGCCTATTCATGCGCCGGATCACCTTCGATTACAACAGGCCCATCAGCCGACTGCCGCGACGAAGGCGAGGCAAAATGCGTCATCGAACTTCGCTCGACCGATGCCGCTGGCAACGTGTCATCAACGACATCGCGCACTTTTTCTATCGACCTTACGCCACCGGTCACGGCATTTTCATCGCCGGCTGACTCTTCGTGGCACAATTCCGATTTCACGGTTACTGCAAGCGATACAGATGTTTCAGGCTCCGGCGTTTCTGTCTGCGCGTTCCGGGTACTCAGCAACGGTGTGGAAATACACACATGGAGCGCCCGCACATGCAATTCGACATTTCAAGTCACAGTGGGAGCCGCCGCGTACTGCATGGATCAAGGGGACAGCCTCTGCGAAGTCCAGATGCGGGCTACAGACGCCGCCGGCAATGTCTCCGCCACCGCGACGCGCCTGTTTTCCATCGACTACACGGGCCCGGAAGTGACTATCCTCTCCCCGGCGTCCGGCTCATGGAATAACTCAGACTTCAACGTCGCCGTCACCAACGCTGACAACACCGGCGGATCGGGACTGGCGTCTTGCGAGTACCGTGTCCTGAGCAACGCTGTCCAGACCCTCGCATGGACATCATACACTTGCGACACCAATCCTGGACTGACCGTCTCACCATCAGCAAACTGCCGCAATCAAGGCTCCGACAAATGCCAGATACAACTCAGGGGCACCGACGCTCTCGGAAATACCGGCACGACGGCTACTCGCGTATATTCCATCGACTGGACTGCTCCTACCGTTTCGGTGACTAGTCCCGCCGCTGACTCCTGGCACAATTCAGTTATCACCGTCACACCTGCCAACGCCGACACTGGAGGCTCGGACCTCGCCACCTGCGAATATCGCGTACTCAGCAACTCGACTCAGACAAAAGCATGGACTGCATACACTTGCACATCGACATTCCCCCTGTCGGTCGGCGCGGCATCAGACTGCCGTGATCAGAGCGCCTCGATCTGCGAGGTGCAACTGCGCTCCAGCGATGGCGCCGGAAATGTAACATCGCCAATCACCGCCCGACTGTTCTCCATCGACTACACCGCCCCTCAGATTACCATCACATCGCCCGCTGACGGGGACTGGAAAAATGCGACATTCACCACCGTGCTGACTAACAGCGACACCGGCGGATCGGACCTTTCGACATGCCAGTACCGAGTGCTGAGCAATTCCTCACAGACAAAGGCGTGGACTTTATACGCATGCTCATCCGCGCCGGAAATCACAGTCGGAGCCACTGCCAACTGCCGCAACGAAGGCGACTCGATGTGCGAAATACAATTCGCCAACATCGACTCCGCAGGCAACCAGATGCCAGAGGCTTCACTCATCCTGTCCATTGACTGGACCACTCCGGACAGCATTGCCTCACTGTCCGCATACAATTCATCCGGCAAGGATGAAACGCTGACCACCGGGACATGGTATAGTCACCCCGACCCATTATTCGAATGGGCAGCGCCTGCCGACAACCCTGCAACGCCAACCGGTTCAGGAATATCCGGCTATCTGATATACTTCGGCGACAGCGATGCCGGCGTGCCTTCCATTGCAACTGATTCCCTTTCATATTCACCGACAACGCTGCTGACAGGCACAACGCATTATCTCAGAATGCAGACCATAGACAATGCCGGAAATCCATCAGCCTCAACGACGGTATTCACCTACAGATACGACTCAGACGCACCGGCAAGCCTCGACGTGCCGGTATCCGCATGGTCAGACTCGGGAAAAGCGACAGCGATTACCGATGGGGCCACTCACGACTATCTGACACCCCATTTCGAGTGGGCGGCACCCTCAGACATGCCCTCGACGCCAGCGGCGTCAGGCATTGCGGGCTACTATATCGAGTTTTCGACCGACTCGTCATCCGACCCCGGCACATACTCGGCATCCGCTGCTTACGACGCGGCTATCACCGATTGCGCAGGAACTGAGTATTACCTTCGCATTAAGACTTCTGACAACTCGACACCTCCGAACATGTCGGCCCCAGTCACCGCATTCACATATATCTGCCGCCCGCCTGGCTCTCCGGTTATAACCGACAACCAGACAGGCGACAACTCGTGGACAACGGCAAATACCGAATCCTATGATGTGGATTTTTCAATGAGTGGCTTCGGCCAGCTCGACTATGTCCAGTACGCCATCTGGTCAGCGACTGGCATGGGATCAGGCACAGGCTCCGAAATTGTTCCCTGGACAACATTCCTCAGCGACATCGACGCCGCAGGCTATGCCGAAGACTGGCATATCAGCGACACCTCGTTCGACGATCTCCGGCAAGGCGAAAACCACGTTTCCATCCGCGCATTCGACGACCGGGGCAATTCAGCCATTGCTACAGACGCGTTTTACATAATGAAAGATACAATCCCCCCGACATGCGCCGCCACCGCCATCTCCGAAAATTCCCTGTACGCCTTCGCAACCGGCGCAACCATCTACTACAATCCCTCATGCGACACATCCTGTCCATCGTTCAGCGTCGCTATCACGGCCTCCGACGATACGAGCGGCCCGGCTTACGTACTGTTCGAGTCACTGCCATCACTCACCGGCAGCGGCAATGATTCGACAGATCCATACTCTTCAGGCGACACATCCGCATATACAATCACTTCATCAAGCACATTCGATGGCACAGCCACTGCTTTATGCTACGACACGGCAGGTCTCTCCGCATCATCGACAGAATTCATCATCCACGCCGATACGGATGATCCAGCCG
>CAZQSL010000191.1:0-4718 GCA_964595945.1 uncultured bacterium | reverse complement strand
GACCCCATTTTTTCAAAAAGGGGGTCTCCATGCTCTTGTCGTGAACGCTTACAAAAAATGTATCCTTGAGGTGTTGACAACAGAGCGTGTAATTCGTAAAATTCATAGGCTATTTAAAAGAACAGGTGCAAAGGCGCCTGATGGGAAATTGAAAACACAAGCCGCACGGTATCAGGCGGCACAGAGGCAGCTAAGTACGCACCAGCGAAAAGGGATGCGCGGTACACGGGCGAAATCCCGTAAACCGGGTCGTTAGCTCAGTTGGTAGAGCACCGGATTTTTAATCCGGGCGTCCCGGGTTCGAATCCCGGACGACTCATGCAAGCTGCCCCCATCGTCTAGCGGTCTAGGACACCGCTCTTTCAAGGCGGCGACAGGGGTTCGAGTCCCCTTGGGGGCGTAAGCGCAAGGGCGGATAGCTCAGCGGGAGAGCGCTTGCTTCACACGCAAGAAGTCGTGGGTTCAAACCCCACTCTGCCCAAAGTGAAGGCCAAAACAGGGAGCCGTAGTGTAGTGGTTAACACGCCGGCCTGTCAAGCCGGAGATCGCGAGTTCAAGTCTCGTCGGCTCCGCTTCCTGTAAAACAGGAATTGCTACGTGCAATAAGAAAGGGTGTTTTAATTGGCGGGAATCATCGTAAGAGAAGGCGAATCAATTGACAGCGCAATGAGGCGCTTCAGAAATGTCGTCCGCGAAGCTCGTATCCAGGAAGAGTACAAACGCTCACAATGGTATATGAAGCCGAGCGAAAAACGCCGAAAGAAAATGCAGGAAACTGCACGGAAAAGAAACAAAAAATCGCGCGAAAAAGATTAATCTTACAGTACCATCGCCGAGGTAGCTCAGTCGGTAGAGCGAGGGACTGAAAATCCCTGCGTCGGCGGTTCAAATCCGTCCCTCGGCAATTAAATTAAAAGCCGCCTTGTTTGGCGGCTTTTCTGTTTTATCGAATAACGACAATCGGACAAATCCGGCAAGACACAATCCAACCGCAGTTCTCAGAACACCTTTTTGATCCGTTTTTTATCTTGTGGGCTGCACATGCCGCCGCATCATCGAGTGTGGCTTCAGGTCGTACCTGCTGCTGTCCCCGCTGCTGCAAATACTCGATTATGACCGCACGTCAGTTACGGTGAGCCACTTGACTTGACGTTCGATGCTACTGTAGCTGATGCCTGAAGCGACAGTTTCGGCGGTTTTTTCGACGGTCGTGGCATTGCCGTTCTGGGGTATTTTTCCAAAGAGGGAGCCTGCCGGGAAAAAGTGACCTGGAGTTCGCTGGCGATGCAGGCGCCCTTGTCACATTTGAGCGCGCGAAGAATTTTTGATGGCAGGAAGCATCTTGGGTCGCAGCTACCTCTGGATTGCCGTGATATACAGCGAGTTCTGCAGTTGTCGAACAGCGCATTGGAAAAACGGTGCGCAGTCCTTGTATAGATGCTCGCCATTGGGGGAAAATGCCCCCACGTCGTGGAAAATATCCAAAAGGAGCAGAAGGCCACGGGCAGAAGCCCGTGGGTATCTATTCTTGCTTTTCATGTGATTCCAATTGTAAATCAGGAAAGTAGTGTGAGCGACTATATTGTTGCGCTGACTAATTATCAAACCTGTCTTGCCGGTGACGAAACGCAGTGCGTCAATCCGTGACGCGTTTGTCGACGACGCGTTTGGATTTGCCTTCGCTGCGTTCGATGGTCTTGGGTTCGACGAGTTTGATTTTGGCGGAAACGCCGGTGAAGCTGTGGATTTCGGATTCGATGCGGCGTGTGAATTCGTGCATTTTTTTCATTTCATCCATAAACATTGCGTCGGAGACTTCGACCCAGATTTCCATAACGTCTTTGTTGTTGATGCGGTCTACGTAGATCATGTAATGGGGTGTGATGCCCTTGATGCCGAGGAGGACGTGCTCGATCTGCTGTGGGTAGACGTTGACGCCGCGGATGATGAGCATGTCGTCGGAGCGGTGTTTGACGCGATCCATGCGGACGAGTGTGCGGCCGCACGAGCATTTTTCGTAGTGGAGGCTTGTGATGTCGTGAGTGCGGTAGCGAAGGAGCGGGAGCGCTTCTTTAGTGAGTGTTGTAAAGACGAGTTCGCCTTCGGAGCCGGGGGGAAGTGTGCGGCCGGTTTCGGGGTCGATGATTTCGGGGAGGAAGTGGTCTTCGGCGATGTGGTGGCCTGATTTTTCGAGGCATTCGCCGGCGACGCCGGGGCCCATGACTTCGCTGAGTCCGTAGTTGTCGGTGGCTTTGATGTAGAGGCGAGATTCGATTTCGTCTCGCATTTTTTCCGACCAGGGTTCCGAGCCGAAGAGGCCGACCTTGAGGGAAATGGTTTTTGGATCGACACCCATTTCTTCCATCATTTCGGCGATGGTGAGCGAGTAGGAGGGTGTGCAGACGAGGGCGGTGGTTTTGTAGTCGCGCATGATCTGCACCTGGCGGCGCGTGTTGCCGACGGAGATGGGGATGACGGATGTGCCGATGAGTTCGGCCCCCTGATGGAGACCGAAAGCGCCGGTGAAAAGGCCGTATCCGAATGAAATTTGTATCACGTCGTCGCGGGTTACGCCGACGGCGGTCATCATGCGCGAGCAGAGTTCGCTCCATGATCGGAGGTCGTTTTTGGTGTAGCCGACGACGGTGGGGTGGCCGGTGGTGCCGGATGACGAGTGGATGCGGACGACTTCGCGGAGCGGGACTGCAAACATGCCATAGGGGTAGGAATTTCGCAGGTCGTCCTTGACGGTGAATGGGAGTTTAGAGACGTCGTCGAGTGATTGTATGTCGTCGGGCGTGAGGCTCATGGCATCGAATTTCGCGCGGTAGAAGGAGACGTTTTTATAGCAGCGGCGCACGGTGGATTGCAGGCGTTCGAGTTGGAGTTGCTGCAAGTCGTCGCGATTCATCGTTTCCGCATCGGGGGTAAACATTCTGACACTCATTATTCCCAGACCTCCTTATAGCCTTTGCCGAGGTAGGCTCGTTTGACGTCTTTGTTTTCGGCGAGTTCGGACACTGGACCGTTGAGGACGACGCGTCCGGTTTCGAACACATAGGCGCGCGATGCCATGGAGAAGGCGAGGCGCACGTTTTGTTCGACAAGAATTATGGTGAGACCGTCGGAAGCGGAGAGCTTCGATAGGATGGCGAAAATTTCTTCGATGATGGCCGGGGCGAGGCCCATGGAGGGTTCGTCGAGCATGAGGAGGGTGGGGCGAGCCATCATGGCGCGGCCGATGGCGACCATCTGCTGTTCGCCGCCGCTGAGGGTACCAGCGGCCTGTGTGCGGCGTTCGCGCAGGCGTGGGAAGATGTTGTAGACGCGCTCGAGATCGGCGCGGATGTCTTTGCGGTCGGAGGCGTAGCGGTGATAAGCGCCGAGGAGCAGGTTGTCTTCGACGGGGAGAGTGGCGAAGAGGCGGCGACCTTCGGGGACGAGAGCGATGCCGCGTCGGATGATGCGGTCGGGGCCGAATTTCGTGATGTCTTCGTCGCGCAGGATGATCTTGCCGGTGTGTGGAGTGATCAGGCCGGCGATGCACTTCATGAGGGTGGATTTTCCCGCGCCGTTTGCGCCGATGAGGGCGACGGTTTCGCCCTGTTTGACATGCATGGAAACCCCGTGGAGGACTTTGAGTTCTCCGTAGCAGGCGGTGATGCTCTGGAGTTTCAGCATGGTTCGGGGTTCCTGTTTCGATTCAGTTTGTGCCGTTGAAGTCCTGTCCGAGGTAGACGCGGACGACTTCGGGGTTGTTCTGGACATCGCGAGGTTTGCCTTCGGCGATTTTCATGCCTGTATGCAGCACGATGACTTCGTCGGAAATTTCCATGACGAGAGACATGTCGTGTTCGACGAGGAGGACGGTGATGCCGAGGTCGCGGATGCGTTGTATGAGGCGTGCGACATCTTCGGTTTCGCGGGTGTTGAGGCCGGCGGCGGGTTCGTCGAGCAGCAGAAGTTTGGGTTCGGTGGCGAGCGCGCGGGCGATTTCGAGGACTTTCTGGTTGCCGAATGCGATGGAAGCTGCGTTGGTTTCGGCGAGGTGAGAGAGACCGATGAAAGAGAGCCATTCGAGGGCTTTTTCGCGGCAGTGGCGTTCTTCGCGAATGGTTGCGGGAGTGCGGAATGCAGCGCCGAGGAATCCAGAGTGGAGGCGGCAGTGCATGCCGAGCATGACGTTTTGGAGAGCGGTCATGTTGCGGAATATTTTGACGTTCTGGAAAGTGCGGGCTATGCCGAGGGGGGCGATACGGTGTGTGTCGAGTCTGGAAATTTCACGATTTCCGAACACTATGGAACCAGCGGAGGGTTTGAAGGAACCGGCGACCATGTTGAAAATGGTGGTCTTTCCTGCGCCGTTGGGGCCGATGAGAGCCTTGATCTGGCCTGGGTGGACGTCGAAATCGACGCCTCCGACAGCGGCGAGGCCGCCGAAGCGTTTTTCGAGGTTGCGTACAGTGAGGATGGGGGAGGTCATGAGCGGCCTCCGGGGTCGGGGGTTTTATTGCGGGTGCGGATTTTCGCGACGGCGGCGCGGGAGAGGCGGGCGGTGCCGAGGAAGAGTCCGTCGGGCATGAATATCATCATAAGTATGATGATCGATCCGAAAAAGAGAGAGTCATACTCTTTGAAAACACGGAGAAATTCGGGGAGTAGTGTGAGAATGACGGTGGCTGCTATGACACCCCAGATGCTCGCCATGCCGCCGACCG
>CAZQSL010000190.1:0-4770 GCA_964595945.1 uncultured bacterium | reverse complement strand
CGGAATGGTGACCGTTCCGCCTTCGAGAACAGTTTCATCCTGATCGATGACAGCCTGGATATCAGTGACTGAGACATCGCGCCCTGCTACTTCGACGATGCCAGGATCGATAATCCGATTGTCAAAATAGCCAGGCCGTCCTCCAAGGTCTTCAAGTGCTTTGTCGATAGTGGCAAACACCCTGTTAACATCCTGATCCCAGTTCCTGTCGCCACGGGCCGGCATTGCAAGGTGTAGCAGATCCGTAAATGTAAATGCCATTTAATCCTCCAGTTTTTGTGTTATATCAATAGACCTAAGGGCTTGTCACAAAATAACCTTTGCAAGATTGCGCCGGATTTTTGGCCGTAATCAAGGCGCTTGCGAAGGAGCATACCAAAAGGTATGTAACTGAGCAGGCAACACTGAAGACGGAAAAGAAAGACAAGCAAGATGACAAGGTTATTTTGTGACAAGCCCTAAACATCCCTCAGGTGTGTTTCCCCTTTAGCGATTAGGATCAACCTCAAAAAAATACACACCCGGGCTTAGCAGGGAATTGTCCCTGACAACGTATTCAACAGATTCATCACCAGATTCAGTGGATCCCCATGTGTCGAGACCCCACCGTTCTACTCCCCATCCGATTTCTGCCATATATTACCTCCATGATTACTTCGTCCATGCTGACGCCCGAAACTGACGCTAATAATAAGCCCGAAGATCACAGCGAGCGCCTCGCTACCGTCTCCGGGCTTGTTACGATGCAACGATGCTTGCCATCGCGCTCATTATCAATGCTTCCGGGCTGTATGTGTTTGTTTCAGTTTACAATGCCGCCGTTTGCTTCCACACTGGAATGGGAGCCTAATGTTACAATTTCATTAGCGGCCATGATAAAATTGCCAGCTTCATCGAGTCTGGTGGGATCAACAGTATCGATGCCTGATCCGATCAGGTGAGATAGTGAGGCATTGACATATTTCACCCCTTCGATACCATCCGCAAGCGCTATGATGTCACTCAGATATATTGATTGTCCGAAATCAACATTCGAAAATTCAAAGAAATTGGCAAGTGCGTTTTCAACCGCATTTTTGACTTCCAACTGTATAAAATTCTCTTTGACATAGACAGTCACATCGACTGTCACCTCCACATACAGAGGGTCCTTGATCACAGTTGTCACATTGAGTAATTCACGTTCGATGAAAAAATCAAGAATCGTCTTTTTGAACGCCTCGGTCAGCTCGCCGCCGCCTTCAGGGGCTATGTACAAATCGACCTGTCCCCAGTATTGTCTTTCACTCACAGCCGGGATAACCAGTGTTGCTTTTGCAACGCCTGGGATTGATTCTGCAAGAGTTTTGTAATCTTCCGCAGTGACAGCTCGCCAGAGTGTGCGCAACATTCGAGGCGCCATTCTTTTGATACTTTCGACTGATTCACGGTCAGCTCCTGATGTTGCGGCAGATGGATTTGTCACTGACTTGACTCCGGGGATATTCGAATTCATCATTATTACCGTTCCAGCGCCAACATTTCCCTTTTTGCCTCCCCCAATTCGATATTTGGCTCTGATTATTTTGTTCACTGGAGCTTCGCCCAGTTTGAGCGATGATACTTGTCTCACTGGGATGGCACCATTGCGGTTGTCGCCAAAAACTATGGTGGTGACATCGTTTTCGTCGGTTTCTATTTCATAACATTTGTCAGTTGGCCCGCAGTCGCGAAGGTTTGATACCATGGTCCATAGTTCCGATGAAACACCATTGCCTACATATACGTCGAGAGAACATGTGCCGTCGCTATTATGAGCCAGAGGCTTATAATTAAGTTGGTAGTACTGATTGGCAAAACCAGTGCTGTATGCAAGGTTTTCACTCACAGTTTCGCCCTGAACTGCGGCCACGGTTTTCACTGTTTCCTGGCTGTCAAATACAAGGTCCTCAAGAGTCTCGAATATATACTTATCTTCTGATCCGGACTTTTTTGTCGACACTTTCGTGCCAGATGGAATTGTGTAAGATGCGGTCGAATCACCATCAACAACAGTATTAGCCGTCAAATTGCCATCAATCGTAAACTGTAGTTCGACCATCGCTGAAACTGCCGGTTTCGGAGCGTAATCAATCATCCTTGCGAGATTGGTAACCGATTTGCGCAGCACAGCAGTTTGCAGAAATGCCTCGTTTGCAATAACGTCATTTCTGTATGACAGCGCATCCATCATAAATGCAACGAGTTCGAGAATGACCATCCCCATGTCGGAAGCGGTGTAATCTGTCCATTCCGAAGTAAGCTGTGGTATCTTTTCGACCATGTCCGACATAAATGCAATCCAGTCAAGACTTGTGTAATCGACTTGGGGGGCGGTGCTTGTGTTGTTTTCAAGAAACGAATCCCAGTCGAAACCACCGCTTTCTATCTGTTTTGTAAATTTTATCAGTTTGCTCACGTCGAGTTCAGGCATTGTGTTTTGCATCCTTATGAGTTTGTCGTATTTGAGGATTCAAGAGATATATTTACCTCCTCGGTTTTTCGTGTTGCGAGTATCTCGACATCAAGATTGACTTCTGTCTTGGTGTCTGCTATACGTGTGACATCGGCATTTTTCAGATTAACGCGTTTTTCCCAACGTGCCACTTGCGTGCCGATATTATGGACCGCAACCGATATCTCAGTATGTGATTGCGGCATGAATACAAGGTCTTCGAGATTAGCTCCGAACTCTGGTCTCATGACACGCTCACCCTGCCGGGTACCAATGATCTGCCTGATGCTTTCCATGATATGTGCAGGATTGCCAGGTTCGACTGAGCTTGATGAAATTTTGCCTAATCCATTGAATTTTAAAGGATAAGCCATTCCAGTAAATCCGTTGATCGCCATTATACCCCCTTCATGTTTTACATATTTCAGCCGGTTGTGAGGCTTGCCATCAACTGCGCCTTTTTTGCTATATCCGGTGGGATTTTTGAAGATATTTCATCCAACTGTGCCTTAAAGTCAGAATCCATTTCCCAACCGGGATTCGCATTTTTTATCCCATCGATTTTCGATTGGATATCCTGCACATCTGCGGCAAGTAACCGTGCTTTTTCTGAAATCCCGGCAATATCAACATATAATTCCGACTCAAGATTTCCAGGAGGAAGCCCATACTTGCTCTTGAAACTGCTAATGCCATTAACCAGCACCTGTTTCGCATTTCGCAGTTTATCCACAGCTTCCGAGACCGGTGGCACTGGCAATGATGGAATGGCATTTTGGAATTCGTTGACTTTGCTTTCGATTGCGCTGATTTCAGTCAGAACTGAATCGAGTTGTGAACATGGTGTCGTTACATGCGAAGTGTCGATATTACCAGTGAAAGTAGCAAGGACACGGTTACCTTCTTTCGAAATATGCACTGCTATCGAACCCGTAACGATAGCGTCTTCAAATAGTCCTATTGACGTACCGGAACCTGCCCCATTAAACATGGCACTTGTAATCGTAATGCAATCGTACTGTATTGTGATGATCTGCTTGCCGTCTGGATCATTGGCAATGTTTTCCATAAATGTTACACAGCCTGATACAACGCCATAAACCCTGTCGTTATCTGGATCGTAAGCACTGCAATTTGTAACAGGGCCAGTATATGTACCAGCCGCGCCATCACAATTAATTACAATTTGTCCCTTAAGCGTAGTAATCATATCATCATCCAATCTTGACTTTTGATGAGCCCTGGCCGATCTTGCCTGATGAAAGACCATGCGTATGCGGGGATGACCCGCCAGCCAATTCAGTATTACCCATCAGTGGATCATCGCTTCGTGCAGCCGCTTTCGAACCGCTTGCAATATTGACGTCGCCGGACGATGCCGCGATCCTGACGCTACCTCCTGCGTCCCAATCCGCATCGGATGTTACCGACAACTTATGTGTTCCGCCAACAGTTTCATCTCTGTTTTCCTTGCATGAGATATACATATTGCCACCGGCCATCAGAGCCATGTCGTTAACAGCCGCTATGTTTATATCACCCTTTTCCGCATCCATCATCAAAACACTTCCTGCGGCATCCTGCATCACTATCCGCTTCTTGCCATTTGTTGAGTCGAGACATACGCGATTGCCTGCAAAATCCTTGAGATAAATTTTTTCTCCTTCATCTTGTGACCGGATAAGTATGTGCTGCCCTTTATTGTCAGTGATTTTGATTTTATGCTGACATTCTGTTTCATCAAGCTCTATACGATGGCCCGTGGCTGTCTGCCATACGTGATTATCGGGTGATTCGCGTATTTCTTCGCCAGTTTCTGCTTCGTCCCAGACCGAACCCCCGCTTGCCTTTTCTTTTAGATATGTTTCTGACGGAACATCATTTTCACCTTCGGGGACAGCCCACCAGACGCCAACCCACACAGGCCGGTTGGCGTCTCCCTGTTCAAACTCTATCCATACCGAAGAGCCTTCTTGGGGGATGGAAAAGAATCCGGTATTTTTGTTTCCCCCGTACGGCAGACATGGCAATGCCCAATTGAGCACTTCGGCGCCAAGCACCTGCGGGCATTTACACTTGATACGGCCACGATGTTCCGGGTCTTTATTATCCATTACAATTGCCCTGTATTTACCAATGAACGATGGCATGTTTCTCTCCCTTGATAACCGGTTACGAAAAAGTATTCAGGCTTTCTGATATTGATCTTCCGGAAGCTCATCCGGCGCGATCGCCACTCCATCGAAATCAGAATTTCGCGTGTTATCGTAATTACCGTTCTCTCCCACCGCATTCCG
>CAZQSL010000189.1:0-4833 GCA_964595945.1 uncultured bacterium | reverse complement strand
ACCCACCCCGCCCGACGACACGCCAGCCCCAGGCACAAAGCGCAACCTCACCGACTCCGGAAACCCGGCCGCATTGTTGCTTACTGCCAACAACTCCTCGTCATGACCAGTCTCATCACATTCCAGACTCTCGGGTTTGTGGACAGGCTCATTGGGGAGGCTTTTTCAGAGATTTCATGTTGGTATCATTCGTGCAGTCCTGTCATACGAATAACTGGAAAAGCAGGAAATATAGTGAACAATTATACATAACCCAAATCTTCAAGCCGGCGTGAGACGGACAATTCTTCGTCTGTAGAATAAGTCCCGGGTTGCAGATAACCGAGTTCAATGAGTTTGTCGATGATAATGTCCGCGCATGCTTCGGGCGTACATGAGTTGGTATCGAGGATGATTTCCGGATCAAGCGGCGGTTCATAGGGGTCATCAATGCCGGTAAAGCCCCTGATTTCACCAGCAATGGCCTTTTTATAGAGATTTTTGGGATCACGCTCAATGCAAATACTGAGCGGAGTGTCGACAAAAACTTCGACAAAGTCGCCAATGAGAGCACGGTTCTTGTCGCGAATGTCACGGTAAGGTGAGATAGCGGCAGCAATGGCGAAAATGTCGTTGCGGGTAAGGAGATCGCAGACAAATCCGATGCGCAGGATGTTGGTGTCGCGGTCTTCCTTGCTGAATCCGAGTCCTTTGCTAAGATTTGTACGGACGATATCTCCGTCAAGGACTTCGACTTTGCGACCGAGGTCACGAAGTTTGTTTGCGAGTATTTCCGAGACAGTTGTTTTGCCAGATCCAGACAGGCCGGTGAACCATATTGTACATGCTTTGTGTTTTCGCATCATATGTGCGCCCCCTATTGATAGCATATTATACCCAATTGCATGAGCTCTTTCCCATGAGATTAGCTTTACATATCCCTCCATAGATAAGAACCAACTACAGATAGATTATGGTATTTAAGTTTTGTTTTTTAAAGTACCACGGGCGCAAGACCGTGGGTATCTGTTGCTTTTCCAAAGGTATTCCTGTTCATCCCAATACTTCACAATCATGTCTATATCCGCATAAACGTTATTTTTGTCTGATTGCCTTGACAAAGACGAGTATGATTCCTAATATATGCTTGATATTTATAATGAAGATAATGTGTAAAAAGCTGGAAATATGCCGAAAAAACAGCACAACAACATATCCTGCAAACAAATTAAAATATTTATATTTGGGGGCAATACGCATGGCTAAAAAGTACGTGTATTCATTTGGTGGCGGCAAAGCCGATGGCAAAGCCGAAATGAAAAATCTCCTCGGCGGAAAAGGCGCAAACCTTGCCGAAATGGCCGGAATCGGAATCAATGTTCCCGCCGGTTTCACAATCACCACAGAAGTATGCACAGCTTACTACGAAAACAAAAGGAAATACCCCGAAGAACTCGAAGGACAAGTCAAAAAAGCACTCGCTCAGGTTGAAAAAATCATGGGCTGCAAATTCGGAGACCCCAAAAATCCACTCCTCGTCTCCGTCCGCTCAGGCGCCAGAATGTCCATGCCTGGCATGATGGAAACAGTCCTCAATGTTGGTCTCACTACCGAAACAATCCCGGGCATGATCGCCAAAACCCAAAATGAAAGATTCGTCTACGACTCCTACCGCCGACTCATCATGATGTACTCCGATGTCGTCATGGAAAAAGCGGCAGGCATCGAACCCGCCGACGGTAAAGGCATCCGCGAACAGCTCGAACACATCATGCAGTCCTACAAAAATGAAAAAGGCTACACTTCTGACGTAGATCTCAACGTCGAAGACCTCAAAAAACTCATCGCAGCATTCAAGAAAAAGGTAAAAGAACTCCTCAAGAAAGAATTCCCAGACAAACCCGAAGACCAGCTCTGGGGCGGCATCGGCGCAGTATTCCAGTCATGGATGGGCAAACGCGCGATCTCCTATCGCAAAATCGAAGGCATCCCCGAAGAATGGGGCACCGCCGTCAACGTACAGGCGATGGTATTCGGCAACATGGGCGACAACTCAGCAACAGGCGTAGCCTTCTCACGCAACCCATCGACCGGTGATCCGCACTTCTACGGCGAATGGCTCATCAACGCACAGGGCGAAGACGTCGTAGCAGGCATCCGCACTCCAAGCCCCATCAACGAGCACGCCCGCACCGACTCATCGAAAGATCTTCTCAGCCTCGAAAAAGCAATGCCAAAAATCTACAAAGAACTCGATGCCATCCGCAATAAACTCGAAAAACATGCCCGCGACATGCAAGACCTCGAATTCACCATCCAGGAAGGCAGTCTCTGGATGCTCCAGACTCGCAATGGCAAACGCAACGGTCCAGCCGCCGTCCGCATGGCTGTCGATATGTGCAACGAAAAACTCATCTCCAAGACCGAAGCGATCATGCGCGTCCGCCCCGACCAGATCGACGAACTTCTCCACCCCATGCTCGATCCGGCCATTGAAAAGAAAACCAAAACCATCGCAAAAGGCCTCCCCGCAGGCCCAGGCGGCGCATCGGGCAAGATCGTACTCACAGCCGACAAAGCCGAAGCCCTCGCCAAAAAAGGCGAAATCGTCATACTCGTCCGCAACGAAACATCACCCGAAGACGTACATGGCATGCACGCAGCACAGGCCATCCTCACCGCAAAAGGCGGCATGACCTCCCACGCGGCACTCGTAGCACGTGGCTGGGGCAAATGCTGCATCGTCGGCTGCGGCGCACTTGACATCAATGTTGCTGAAGGCACAGTAAAAGTCTCCGGACTTACACTCAAGGAAGGCGACTGGATCACCCTCAATGGCACCAAAGGCGTAGTCTACGCTGGCCAGATCCCGCTCCTCCCCGCCGATCCCGACAGTAACCCCTACTACAAACAGCTCATGACATGGGCAGACGAAATCCGCACACTCGGCGTCCGCACCAATGCCGACAGCCCGAAAGATGCCGAACAGGCGTTCATCTTCGGTGCGGAAGGCATTGGCCTTTGCCGCACGGAACACATGTTCTTCGGTGACGAACGCATCGCCGCAATGCGCGAAATGATCCTCGCAGACGACTCCGAAACACGCAAAGCCGCGCTATCGAAGCTCCTCCCGCTCCAGAAAGGCGACTTCGTAGGCATCTTCAAGGCCATGAAAGGCAAACCTGTAACTATCAGACTGCTTGATCCGCCCCTTCATGAGTTCCTCCCCAACCGCGAATCTCTCCTCGTTGACATCGCAGTCCTCGAAGAGCGTGAAGCCAGCAAGGGCAAACTCTCACCAAAGGAAAAGAAAGAACTCGCGGATAAGAAAACACTTCTCGTCAGGGTCGAATCCCTCCACGAATTCAACCCCATGATGGGACGCCGCGGCTGCCGCCTCGGGCTCACTCTGCCCGAAGTCAACGAAATGCAAGTCACCGCGATCATGGAAGCGGCAGTAGAAGTCGCAGCAGCCAAAATCCCCGTAAAACCCGAAATCATGGTTCCCCTCACAGGCACCAAAAACGAAATGAAGGTTTCATACGAACAGATCAAGGGCATCTGCGAAGCAATCGTCAAAAAAGCGAAATCCAAAGTCGACTACAAAATCGGCACCATGATCGAAATCCCCCGCGCCGCAGTCACAGCCGACGAAATCGCACAGTACGCCGAATTCTTCTCATTCGGCACCAATGACCTCACCCAGATGACATACGGCTACAGCCGCGATGACGCAGGCTCGTTTATCCATCAGTATATCGAAAGCAAAATACTCGATGATGATCCGTTCCAGACCATAGACCAAACAGGCGTTGGCGAACTCATCAAAATCGCAATCGCCAAAGGCCGCTCCGTGACCCCCGACCTCAAAATCGGTATCTGCGGCGAACATGGCGGCGACCCTGCAACCATCGACTTCTGCCATCGCGCCGGATTCAACTACGTTTCCTGTTCCCCATTCCGTGTACCGATCGCTCGTTTCGCAGCCGCACGCGCCGCAATCGCCAATTGCACATGTACCAAAGATTGCGCGAAAACCGCAGCTAAAAAAGCTCCTGCGAAAAAAGCAGCAGCAAAAAAGAAATAATGATCTACTGATCATATACTGACTCAATCAAAAACCGGCGGAATTAACCCCGCCGGTTTTTTTGCTCGAATTCTCCTCAAAATGGTTCCTGATTACCCCTGAAACTCAGATACAGCAACCCCCAATGTACAACGCAAAAAAACTGATGGTTACAGACGAAATCATGGAGGACAAAAGGCAAGGTTCTTCGCTTTGTTCAGAATGACACTCAAAAAACAGGGGTTCTGTTATCTGCCGGAAACAGGATTGTGATATCCCGATATCAAAAAAACCTGTCATTTTGAGCGAGGCGAAGAATCTTGCTCTTGACCATCTGAGTTTCAGGGGTAATCAGGTTGGATTTTGGCGCCGTTTTCGCGAGTGTATTTGTGGTATGCGCCCCAGTAGTCGCTGTCGATTGTGCCGCCGAATTGTGTGCCGTGGATTTCTTCGAGTACTTGGGCGCCGCGTGATTTGTCGATGTGGGACAGTGCGAAGTCGGCTGTGCGAAAGGCCCATGTCCAGTGTTTTCCCTTGCGGTCTTTGTGGCTGGTTTCGTCTATGTTGATGCAGGGCTTCGCGGCGGATTTGTTCGCGAAGTTCGTCGTATGCGGGAGCGAGCATTTCGGAGACGGCGGCGACGGTTTTTGCCGGATAGCTGTCAGAAAGGCTCACGCCGAGGACATCGCGGAAGAAGCCGGCGACTGCCGTGTATGAGCAGTGGCAATGGCCTTTGAGGTATCCGGCAACCGTCTTGAGGCGTGGCCCCGTGAGTCCGCAGGCCTCCA
>CAZQSL010000188.1:0-4911 GCA_964595945.1 uncultured bacterium | reverse complement strand
ACGCCGGATGGCAGCGGCAGGATTTCCACACGCAGCAGCAAACACGCAACCTGTCCCCTGATTTATGCCGGTCTGGCAATGTTAAATGATAGTGCGCAACACATCAGCACATCATTTTTCACGCTCAGCCCGCGGCAAAACGGCATCGTGATGCACACTTCGCCTGCCACTGACCCGCGCCGGGATCGGTAAAGCCCAAAAGACAGAGCACAAAAAAGGACGGCCTCTCAGCCGTCCTTTTTGTATATTCCCTATGCAAACCGCATACCAACTATTCACGCAACTACTATAGCAAACCTCGTGCCAACTCCGGCCAGCATCGCCAACCCTCAATTATCCCCCGCCAACACCCGTAAAATCCGGGCGCGACTTACCTCAAAATATCCCCTCAATTACCTCACGCGCTTATACTCCGTACCTCTTCCAAAAAGCTTTATTATTTCCAAGATACAGTTGCAATGTGCTACGCACAGCGATAGGTGATTTCTATTGAAATTCAGTAAAAATGATTTCTGCGTACCGTCACCCGATTTTCAGTTTGTTCATCGCAAGCAGTTTATTTCTGATGGTTCTATCCATGTAAGAGAGCGGAAATGATAATTTTGATTTCCCGTTCAATTGCAAAAAAAGATCGAAGTCGCAGTATTTCGTGAACCCGAGTTTGCCGTACACCCGCGCGCCGGCATCAGTAGCATGCAGTATGGCAGTATCGCAACCGAGTTCTCTCCCTTTCAGCAATGGGGCAAGAGTCATGTATCTGCCGATGCCCTGGTCTCTGGCCTGAGGCACGGTAATGATGTTGTACAAGCCGGCAACTTTTCCGTTCACGAATAGAGAAGAAGTAGCGACGGGCATATTCCTGATTAATGCCAGATAATGTGTCCATGAGATGCTCGGGTCGAGTAACGTGTCTCCGTAAGTCTCGCATATAAAATCCGGGAGAGTGGCCGAGTAGTCGAATCCGATGGCGAAAATGTTGAAAAAATGGCGTAGATCGGTTTTGCTTTTCACCTCTCGTATGGTGAGGCCGGCAGGCACGTCAAGAGAGTATTCGAAGGCTGTGAGATCGAGCGCCATCCCGCTTTGCTTTTGCACATGCGAGAGCCCGTGTTTTTTGAGAGTTTCAGTGAGTCCTTCCGGGCTTGACGAAGGGCCGAGCGTCATGAAGAAAGGCAATCCTTTTTCTTTGAACGGTTTGACCGCATCATCGACAGATCTGTCCAGATCATTTGTGGCGAAGCGCGCTTTGTATATGCCGTTTGATTGCATCGATGGAATGGGAATGGGGGACGAGAAACGCAGTATCCTGTCGTCTTCGAAAAAAACGTTGTTTTTGTTCCGTGCGAAAAGTCTTACATATTCGAACAGATTGTCTTCCATCGCCGAGATTCTTTCGGCCACGATGTGATCGGTATCGTTTTTCATACAGACCTTCGGTATTTTTGATGATTTTCAGAAAGTCTCAATATCGGATTTGTTCGCAGTTGTCAGCATCGATGGAAAATATGATCGGGAGCAGTGAAAAGGAGGCGTTCACAATCAGCGCGTGGGCGGTTCGGGGCGGGAGGGGGTTCGGGAGTCGAACCTCCGAATCGAAATTCACGACGAATCGCACGTCCATTATATACTTGAATGTCGCGGAGGCAACAACAAATATGTCTGCCAAATCATTTTCCGGTGAGCATGGCCTTAGTGTCGAACCTGACGAAATCGCCGCCGCGGCGCTCTCGCGGCTCCATGATGTTTGTCAACCAGAATAAACCCGAATTCTGCAACAGAATTCGGGATAAAACGGCGTAGAATATCATTCACTGGGGCGCCAACAAAATCGTTTCACGGATTCAGGTGTTAAATTAACTGTCCGTTTCAAGCACCACGGGCGTAAGCCACGTGGGTATCCATGAACGTATCTGACCTTCAGATTCGCAAGACATCCCGCCCCGAAGGCCTTGCTGGCTCAATATTTTCATTCCAGTGGGGTGAAGATCACACATCGCCAAAACGCTTCACGGATTCAGTGTATCTGCCACTCGCGCCAAGGGGGATAATCCACTGTAGCCTCGAACGAGCGGTTTCTTCTCGACCGGATACCTTTCCGCCAACGTCACAATCTTGGTGATCGGTCATGACAGGCTATAACAGTTTTCCGACAGCGGCTTTGCCGGCAAGGTATCCGGTCGAGAAGGCGCACTGTAGATTGAAGCCTCCTGTCGGAGCCTGGAGGTCGAGCACTTCGCCGCAAAAGAACAGACCGGCTGAGATTTTGGATTCGAGTGTTGACGGTGTAATCTCGCCAAGGTCAACGCCGCCCGAAGTTAGCATGGCAGCCTCAAAACCGCCAACTTCTGCGACATCGAACATCAGGCCCGTCATGGCACGCGAAATCTTGCGCCTGTCGCTTTTCGGCATCTGTGCAACTATCGTTGCAGGTGCGATCCCGCAATATGCAATCAAGGCGCTGATTGCTCGCTCCGGCAACATTCCGTACAAAACCCTTCCGGCCGGTACGCCGCCGAAGCGCGAAAACTTGCCCTGCAACTGCGTGTCCATGTCTTCTTCCTTTATATCGGGAAAGAGGCTGACCGCTACCCGTACGCGTCCGCCGGCCGAGAGTAGTCTCGCAACTGTCATGCTCGCATTCAGTGCTGCCGGCCCGCTCAGTCCGTTGGGGATGAATATCAGGCCGCCGCGATACTCAGCTGCCTTGCGCGAGTCAGACCAGACGGTAATCGAAGCATCCGCGAATGAAAGCGGCACAAATCCCGCATGTGCTTCGTTGTCGATCATAATGGGTGAAATAGCCGGATTGAGCGGCGATATGGAGTGACCGAACGATGCGGCAATCCCGTATCCGTCTCCCGATGAACCGGTCGCGGGATACGAACGCCCACCAGTCGATATGATGACCGAATTGGCTTCATAGGTGTTGGCATGCGTGGTTATCCGATACTTTCCGCGTCCGCAAGTTTCTACTTTTACTACATTTTCTCCGATCATTATCGTGACACCGGAGGCTATGGTTTCATTAAGTAACACGTCTGCGACATCGCGTGCTTTTCCGCTGGCCGGGAAGCAGCGTCCGTCGGGTTGCGATACAATTGGAAGTCCGCGATCTTCGAAAAAAGTTTTCAGCGCCGTGCCGGGAAAGGTTTTTAGGGAGGATTTAATGAACCGGCGGCCGTTACCGAAAGCGTCGGCCATCGCCTGAGTATCGGCGGCATTGGTAATATTGCAGCGTCCATTACCGGTGAGTAGCAGTTTTTTGAGACAACGCTCATTTTTTTCGAGCAGCAGAATGTCAAGGCGTCCTTCGGACTGTCTGGCCGCCGAGATGGCGGCCATGACACCAGACGGGCCGCCGCCAACTATAACAAGTGTTTTTTTCATGCGCGGGATTATAGCATTCTTTCATCGCTTTTTGCTACTTCTGGATCATCTATATACTCCAAATAAAAAGGACGGCTGCCGGTCAGAAACAGCCGCCCAGGTATCAATCATTGAAATAGCCTCAGTCTCTAAGGATTTCCACGAAGTCGTTATTCTTGATGAGACCTGCATTGGCTTCGTCTGTGTCGATGTGAAATTCGAGGCGAAAAGTCGGGCGAACGCGTACAGAGACGGATTCAAATGTAACAGGGCGGTCGGTGTGGGCCCGAAGACGAAGGACATCGCCGTCCTTGATGCCGAGCAATGCCGCTTCTTCTTCGGTTGCGTGGACGTGATTGGCGGCAACAATAAGACCGAAGGGAAGATCGACTTCGCCGGATGTGCCCCGGATTTTAACGCCGGGAGTGCCTTCGAGATTGCCGGAAAGTCGCGTCGGCGGGACGACGCCGAGTTTATACGCATCGGTCACGGCGACTTCGATCTGTGTCTGCGGGCGAAGCGGGCCGAGCACGCGGATACCCCTGATTTCGCCTTTGGGGCCGATTACGTCGACTTTTTCATTGGTCGCAAATTCTCCGACCTGCTTGAGGTCTTTGAGTTTTGTGAGCTGGAAGCCCGGGCCGAAAAGCGCTTCGCAATCAGCCGCTGAAAGATGAACATGTCTGTTGGATACGCCTACGGGGATTCTGTCTGATTCGGGAAGGTCACTGCCTGCAACTGGTTTTACATCCGGGTCACTCATCTGTTGTTTCTCCATTTTCATGGTGTAGTTAAGTACGATGCGAGTCGAACGACTCACTATGGAAGTATAACAAAAACCGGAGAGTTTATACAGTCATGTCGCCATGTGTCTGCCAGATCGCCAGATCATCCTTCGATCAATGCGTGACCTATCAGGATCATCAGCAGCAGTACAGCGATCATAACCGGATGCGTGTGCATTTTCCTAATAGTGTCCTTAATACCGCCACCTGCTTTCAACGATGTTAGCAGTCCCGTAACACACAGGAGCGCCATGAGTATATACGCTGCCTCTGGAAGTTCGGTCGATGCACATCGTGACATCGCAAAGTGCGCTGTTACTGTACACAGTGCCGCGATATTCAGAATGTAATGAACGTATTTGAGCCGTTTTTTCTGCGATGAGTTGAAACGAACAAGTGCCGTCTTTGTTTTTGCTTTCAACGGGAACACTTTTACTGCCCCCTTGATGAGCAGACTCATCACTACGGTTATGTTGGCGATGATAAACAGAAGGCCGGTTACTGCTCCGGTTGGTTTATGCCCGAAATTGCCAGAGCTGCCCCGTCGCTCTCGATCTCTGTCATGTACCCGCGCTCCATGTCCCCGTACGCCTGTTTCTCCTCCCCGATACTGTCTGCCTCCGAAATCCGTCCGAATGATTGTACCTGTTAGTGATGAACCGGCAAATATTGGAAATGCACAACAGGCACAGAGTGAAAAAAGAACACTAAGCGTCACAACACATGAAAGGACAGTAACACTTCTCATGGAAAGCACCTC
>CAZQSL010000187.1:0-4957 GCA_964595945.1 uncultured bacterium | reverse complement strand
GATGATGATATCGTGATGGTGGCATTGAAAAAAGCGGAGTTTGCATCCGGTTATGTGGCAAGGCTTTTCAATCCAAATGGCGAGGCGTGTGATGTAAATCTGGGATTGACCGGTGGAATGAAGGCGTGTGAAAAGACCAACATGACGGAAGATGGGGACTTCGAAACAATTGCCGTCAGAAAGGGCGTGGCAAAAGTGGCGGTCAAGCCGTGGGAGATTGTGACCGTGAGGGTTGACATGGAAAACCAATAGACCGATATACGTAGCAGACCTCATGATAGATTTGCAGTGGCAGAATTCCAAGCGAAGAGATGACTTCTGCCATTTACCACCATGAGTTTTTCAGTATGTGTAAGCATCTTACATTTACAGTGGCTGATGCCGCCGTCTGAGTATCATGAGTAATCAGTAAGATTTCTCACGAAGATCACATTGTAATAGTCGCGCCCGTCGAAATCCTTGAATATTGACGTCGTGGCCCGGACAACCTTGTAACGCTGGAATCCGAGTTTTTCGTAAAACGGAATCGACAGCACGTGAGCCGATGATGTGCCGAGGTGCAACCCCTTCACTTCTTGCGAACGAAGGTATTCAAAATAGGTGTGCATCAGGCGTGATCCAAGCCCGAATCGGCGAAACCCGGGATTGAGGTCGATATGCAGATGCGCCGGGTAAAGATCGACCGGTGCGTTTGCCACTTCGCCCCTGAGTGCCATAAGTGCCGATAGCGAAAAATTCCTGAGGGTTTTCGGCCCGAGCCTGTACTCGCCAGTGATGATCTTTTTTAGCATCTGCGGATAGATAATTTTCTTCATTGTCTCTTCGAATCGTCTTGTGTCGACACAACCGATCAGATATCCGGCAAATTCTCCATCGACGAGTCCGATAAAACCGGACTCGGGTTCGTAGTCGGTGTAGTAAAGGGTGAAAAAGTCAGCGAAAAGTTCGCGATTGTCGAAATATATGCCTGCATCATCACCGCCGAATCCAGTGACATATACGCATTCACGCACCTTTTCACGGTATTCAGGCGAATATTTTACTATCTCCACATTCCGCTTCATCAATGACCGCCCCTATAGTGATTACCTGCGATGATATGTCCTGCTGGATAATGCTTTACGGCTTGAAATTCGCGGGAAGCACCGAGTTGAACTTATGGACACGCCAGTTGCGCATGAGCGCTATGCGTCGGAGTGTGGGGTCGGGATTGGTAGGCCGCGGGTGGCCGACCTTGTCCATCAGGGGCATGTCGGAGCTGCTGTCGGAGTAGAAAAAACAATCCTTGAGATCAATGTTGTTTTCCTGTATATACTCACGAGCGAGGATGAGTTTGCCATTTTCGTAAGAAAAGGGTTTTTCGGCATCCGCCGTCATGCCTCCATCAGCGTCGAAGATCGGATTGAGCGCAAAGAGTTCGTCTGCGCCGAGAAAATCGGCAAGTGGTCTGATAAGCTGTTTCACACTCGCGGTGAGAAAAATCACTTTGCGGCCATTTTCCCTATGGCGAACTATTTCGCGGTAAGCGAGGCGGTAGATTGACTTTCTCATGTATTTTTCGAAGCAGCCGCGCGATATTTCGGCGATCTCTTCGCGTGTGCGCCCCACGAATTGTTTTAGTCCTTTTTTGACGAGTACGTCATAGTCACACGCGCCGGTTTTCGAGTCGATATATGCCTTGCCCATTTCGAGGACGAAATCAAGGGAGGTTTTTTCGCCCATGTCAAACAGAAGGTAACGAGCGATCATCAAGCCCGATGAGCCTTTGAGGATGGTATCGTCAACATCGAAGAAAGCGACTGACATAGTAGTCTCCATACGGATTGTTCGATTTTGTCCGATGCGCGAATGTCGGGGGTGATCGAGTCCCCCGCCGTCCTGTTCGGTTCAATATGCGAAATGATCAGAAAATAACAAGAAATGCCGGCTTATGCGCCTTCTTCGGGCATAAGGAAATTATTGACCCTGGTCATGAGACTGCCGGCCTTGATGCCGTATTCGGGCGTGCCGCGGAAGGTGACGAGACCGCTGGCTTGAGCTTCGAGCGGGCTGACCTGATTGGTGAGCACTGCCATTGCGGCGTCGATATCCTTGAAGTCCATGCCAAGATATGGTTTTTTGCCATATAGGCCTTTTTTACATTTTATGATGCCTTCATCGAGGCGGATCGAGCAGGCGGGTTCTTCGAGAGCGACAGTCCATTCGACGACTTTTTTATGAGCCGGGCCGGCAAATCTGAGGATGTATTCATCTCCGCCCTTCGACATCTCCTGCAGTGCGACACCGACGAGATAAAGGAGCATTTTGACTTTGAGCACCTTTTGTTCGGGCGTGGTTACTACATATTCCGGCATGAGCATTTGCAGCGAATTGAGAAGTTTCTGTGTCTTGAGAAGGAGAAGAATATGCCACATGCCCTTGATCCTCGGCATGTCGGTCTTTTTTGCTTTGCCGGCGAACGTGTCGTTCATCTGCTTGAGTGACTTGAATTCGAGAGTGAGAACCGGTTTTTCGTGTTTGCCCTGCTTGACCTTTACGGCGCCGTTTTCGAAAAGCATATACGCGGCCGGTTCTTCATTTTTGGCACTGAGCTGGATCGCGCAATTCCATTTCGCAATCATCTTCTGCAAATTTGCATCTGCCGCGACAACTTCTTCAACGAGAGGCACTGCAGCTTTCAGAAAAGTCTTTGCCCTCAATACACTTTCTTCGTGTTCTGTCATTATATATCATCCTCCCGATTGAGTATTTCCTTCAGCGGACAGACGATGCCGAAGCGTGTAAAGAATACCACAATTCACTACCTCCGGCAAGCTCCCCATTCCAAACCATTTATATATTATCCATGCCAGAGGAGTATTTTTTCACAAGCGCCGCCACACGCAACCAAATACACATCATTTTGTGATATAATAATTATAATTGCGTGTATAAAGAATATTTTATCGGAAAGGAACACCCAATGTCAGTTACCATAACCCCCGACAAAGCGATATTCGCCCTCCTCACATTCGAAGGGCCCGACCCATATTCACAGGCAGGCGGACTCGGCACACGCATGCACAATCTCGCCGAAGCACTCGCCACTCTCGGCTACGAAACACACATGTTTTTCATCGGCGATCCGGCACTCCCCGGCGAAGAGCATCTCTGCGGCGGCAAGTACATCCTGCATCGCTGGTGCCAGTGGCTCAGCCACCACCACCCCAACGGATGCTACGATGGCGAAGAGTCAAAAGTCCGCGACTACAACGAAAGCGTCCCCCGATACGTCGCCGAACACCTCGGCCACCGTGCCGCCACCGAAGGCAAAACCCTCGTCGTCATGGCCGAAGAATGGCACACCGCAGAAGCCCTCTGCATCACAAGTGATCTCCTCAACTGGCATGGCAATCGCGACAAGGCAGTCCTGCTCTGGAACGCCAACAACACCATGGGCTTCAGCAACATCAACTTCGGACGCCTCGCTTACGTCTCTACCATCACCACTGTCAGCCGCTTCATGAAACAACTCCTCTGGAAATACGGATTCAATGCCGTCACCATCCACAACGGCATCCCCGAGCGAATGTTCAATCCTCACAACGCCGCACACGTCGAAGCCACCAAAGCCGCGCTCGCCGCACACCACACCGACCTCGCCATCCTCAAAATCGGCCGCTTCGACCCCGCGAAACGCTGGCTCATGGCCGCCGAAGCCGTCGCACGGCTGAAACACAATGGCATCCGCACCACATTCCTCGTACGCGGCGGCATCGAACCACACGGCGCCGAATTCTTCGGCCTCGCATCCTACCTCGGACTCTCCATCGCCGACGTCACATGCGACGAACGCCGTCCCTCTGTCGAAAAATGCATCCAAATCCTCGCCGACGCCCCACGCGCCGATGTCCTCAACCTCAAATTTTTCCTCCCCGAAGAATTCGTCAACCTCCTGTACCACGCCTGCGATGCCGTTCTCGCCAACAGCGGGTTCGAACCATTTGGTCTCGTCGGCCTCGAAGTCATGGCCGCCGGCGGCATCGCTTTCACCGGCGCAACCGGCGAAGACTACCTCATCCCATTCGTCAACGGCGTCACCGTCGAGTCAGACAATCCCAATGAAATCGTCGCTTATCTCAAATATCTCAACGACCATCCCTCAGCTAAAGACTCTATCAAACTCAACGCTTACGAAACGGCCAAACAGTTTTCATGGCCAGTCGTCATCAACGCTCTCATCCGCCGCATCGAATATCTCGGCATGTGAGACATCACGATTGATGCTCAAGTCCATCATCAGGGCGGGGCGCAACCCCTGCCCTTTTTGCATTCGAAGCATACTATTCCAGATGGACAGAACAGCACCATTCCACCCATTTTCAACTGCTCAATGAACAGTTGAAAAAAAATCATGATTTTAATATTGATGCCAATAGTATGATGGGATATGTAACCTTCAAAGATCACTTCAACCAGCATTTACAGATTCTTGATCTGCGTTCTGGGGAAGTAAAAGTTTCTAAAATACTAAGCCCTCATAGTGCCCGCTTCAAAATTGGTTCAGTTAGCAGTTCCGAAATTCAATTATTCACCAATTCAAGTGAATACGTGCTTCAGATCGAGAACTGACACGGGAGATCAATAATTTTAAAAGTCTGAACGCCCTTTACATAACACGAAGATTGTTGCTTCTGACAGGAATATTTTGCTTGGCATCTCCGGTTGCGGGGGCGAAGGAGTACTGCCAGGGATAACATCCGGAAATGGTGTGGCGAGTATCGAGGGATATGTCTTTGTGCCGGTCGGCAGTCAACCCGTGGCGCGGCTCGCGGCGCGCGACACTGAAGTGATCAACCCACCTGCATCCGCTAACACCTCCGATACACAGGCGGGAAATACATCTGATGGTTCCAGCAGCTATGCCAGCGGCGCTTGTAGAGTTGTGCGATTGTGATGGGTGGTTGTGTGAAGTTAT
>CAZQSL010000186.1:0-4991 GCA_964595945.1 uncultured bacterium | reverse complement strand
CCAGCAGTATCACCCCTCTGACGTCGTCGACATGGCGCTCAACGATGTGCCGCTTTACGACAGGCGGTTTTTTACTGCCGCGGCCGGCAGGCTCTCGAAACTTTTCAATATCTTCTCCGTGAGAAACCTCGCCCCTGACACTCCACAAAACACGCCGCACGCATCCCACGCTCATGCCCACGATCGCGCCTCGGACATCATTGCACACTGATCTGCCGCGAAAGCGCTCGCCCGGCTGATTTATTTTTCCTCTTAACCAATTACACTTTATAATTTAGAATAGGAGTATGCACGCGCGCGCCACCATACGCCTGACGGTTGGCGGCTGCCTGATGTCAGGCAGAGCCATTCGCCCGACATCGCCACCGCTGCGGCATACTCGAAAATATTGACCAGGGACGGGTATCACTTCCGTGAAAAATCCAGCAGCCCGCAAGCAGGGCGGATTCACCATCGTCGAGATCGTAGTGGTCATTACCCTGATGATCCTGGCAATCGCGCCCATCGCGAAGGTCATAGCATCGGCGCTCGAAGCCAGCAACGAAGAAATGTACCTGACTCAATGCGCCTTTCTCGCGCAGATGAAGATCGAGGAAATACGTTCGCGCGCCTCATGCTACACCACCCCCGGCGCGACCGACACATGCCCCATCTCAGGCGACTCATCAGACTTCGAGCAGGATTTCACCCAGACAGCGGCCCAATGCAGCCTCCCGTCCCCATTCGACAGATATGACTGCGTCACCGCCACATCGTTCCGCGTCGCTCCAAGCGCGGGCTCCGATACCGGGGGCTTCAAGGTCATACAGGTCCGCGTGTGGTACGACAAAGACGGCGACGCTACGTTCGACGCGGGCGAAGCCAGCGTTTTCCTCGAAACGCAACTCACCCAGAAATCCCCCGACTGGGGGTATCAGGCACCATGACTCCTCACAACCGCCAAAGGCAGAAAGGCGTCACCCTCGTCGAAATCATCATCGTCGTCACCCTCATAGGCATCCTCTCCTACGCGATATTCCCCCTGATCTCCACCACCTACGACGCATGGCGCTACGCCTCGCGCCGCATCGAGCTCCTGCAGATCGGACGCACGTCACTCACACGGCTGACCAACGAAGTGAAAAAATCCAACGGCTTCGCATCGAACGCCGACCTCGACTATTACCTCGACTACTACCCCGACTGGGCCACCGCTACTTCCTACCGCTTCATCCACTCGTCAGGAGACCTCATGTACGGCCCGCTCGCATCCTTCGCCAGCGACTCACTCGCCGCTCCCATCGACTCTTTCGAATACGTCACCTACACGCGCCGCCTCGCAACGGGCGCCACAAGATTCCGTCAGATCAATTCTGTACGATTCTTTCTCAAAGTCTCCGACGAACGCCACGTACTGCAATCCCCGGCTGTCCCCATGGAATTCATCTCGCAAGCCCATATCCGCACAAGCCGCGAAGGCTGGCAATTCGCCAAAAGCAGCGACTTCGCCACCGAATCCTACCGCTTCGACATCAGCGACGGCGACACACTCTGCCTCAAGGCATTCTGCGACCGCATAGATATCTCCGCCGGCACCCCCATCGCCACACAGACCGCCACCATATCATGGCTCCTCGGCTCCACCGACATGATATTCGACTACGTCCCTGCCGGCGACTATTTCGCCACATGCGCGCCTCTCGCCGATATCGGTCTGCAAGCCGGCAACGACACCGTCCAGATAACCCTCGACGACGGCAGCGAACAACTCATCCTCTACGACCAGATCGTAGTCACCAACTGACACGCCATCTGCGACAAAAGGACAGCCACCATGACCACATCTCCACAACAGCCGCCAGCCACGAGCCGCCAGCAGAGCGGATCCGTCATCCTCATGGCCATCTTCGTGGTCTTCTTCGCCTCGGTCCTCATGATCTCTCTCGAACTTTTCAGACTCTCCGACCTCGAATCAGCCACATCGCACATACGCGAAATGCAGGCATACTACTGCGCCGAAGCCGGCGTCGAACACTACATCTACGTCGTCCGCTCCCTCGCGGCCTTTCCCTCCCTGACCGCGGCCCAGACATCTCCCCTCTATGCCTCCACAGCATGCACATCCGGCGGTGCCTACCCATCCATCGGCACCTACAGAGTCCAGGTCTCCAACGGCCTCGCCGACTCCACCATGACCGACTTCTACCATTATGTCCATATCAAATCCTACGGCACTGCCTACAACACCACACGCGTCATCCAGGCCACACTGCGCCGCTCGTGGAAAGGCACCCCCAAGGACTACCAGATACTTCGCTGGCACGATCTCTGACTTTTTCGCCTGTTCAAATTGCCACAACCTCTTGAAATATTTCACCCATCTCGTCATAATTCCTTCTTGTGAACCAAATGGTGAGTGTGGCGTAGTGGTCAACGCGTCAGATTGTGGATCTGAAGACCGGGGGTTCAAATCCCCTCACTCACCCGTCAAAAAGCCGCCCAAAAGGCGGCTTTTCTGTTTTATCCAGGCTTTCATTGCAGCGTGTGGCCAGCAATAGAAATCTGCTACCGCAGTGCGAAGCACAAATAATACGTTACTTGTAGAAATGCTAAGCATATAAAGCTTTTTGGAAGAGGTTTGGAGAAACCTTTTTCTCGAAAAAGGTTTCTCCGCAAGGGATTTAAAAAAATATCCGTATACGTATATTTCGCCGTAAACATTCAGTGATTCGGCACACTATCATTGCAACGTTCCCTATTTCAACAGATTACCCGGCAACACCGGAAAACCCGTCGAAAACAGGGGCGGATGACTCTTCACGACGTGATCAGAAAACCCTGATATGTACATCATCCGTCACCGAGCCGGCAGTCACGGACACACCTTCTTCGCTGCCGAGCACATCCCGCGCGCTCGCCGGGCAATAGCTTGCCATCGCTTCGCAATAGGGCGGCGCAGCGTCCCACACGGCCATGATGGACCACTTGCCGGCAGGTACGTTGTCGAGGGTGAACGGCAATTCCGGGTTGACAACGTTCTGCATCGGAACGTACAGAGACGCGACAGTCTCCACCTTATCCGGCAGCTTGCTTTCGTCGATGATATACACGAACATGTTGCCGGCATGGCTGTTGATGTCGGAAACGTGGATAGTGCCTGATATCCGGCCCATGCCGACACCGGGGACCGGCGGAGTGACGGGCGTCGCGGGTGCGGCCTCGCCTTTCATGTTTTCTATGCTGTCGCCCTTTGCTACTGTCGGCGGCGGTATGGCGGTGGTTTCGCGCACTGCCGGACGGCGGCAGCCGCTCATGCTCAGGGCAGCCGCCAAAGCGGGTACTATCGCAAGCTTTATCCATTTCCTGTCCATCATCACGCCTCCTGTGTGCGGACGCATCGTGTTATGCCCTGACGAAGAGTTGCGGAGGAGCGGCTGACGCTCTTCCTGTCTTCACATCATTATTGGCGATGAATACCGGTCCGGCTCACGCGCCGAATTTCAGCAGCTTGCCGGCATTGGACATGGCGATCGGCAGCAGCGATACCGAAGGCAGGCGGCCGAGTCCGCCCGTCACGCAGGCGAGTTCGTCAAATCTGCCGGCGCCATCGCGGCGGCAGCAGTCAGAGCGCAGCAGCAGCGGCACCGGATGCCAGCTATGACCCTTGAGCGCGGCTGGTGTCGAGTGGTCGCCCGTCACGATCATTACGTCCGGATTCATGTTCATGATCTTCGGCAGCAGCGCGTCGGTCTCCTCGATGATCGCCACCTTGCGATCGAAATTGCCGTCTTCGCCGTAGCTGTCGGTCTTTTTCACATGTACATAGAAAAAATCATAATCATCATATACTTTTGCAAACAGGTCAAATTCGCTTTCGATCGTCTCCGCGCCGCTGTCGAGCACGTCCATACCGATGATGCGCGTGACGCCCTTGTAGTCAGGATACACGGCGATAGAAGCCGGATTCATCTTCGTAAAATCACCGAACTTCGGAATTTTCGGATAGGCGTCGAACCCTCTCAGCAACATGAAATTCGCCGGATGCTGGCCCGCGAGCCGATCTTTGACGGCTTTCTGGAATTTGTTGACGATGACCGCAGCTTTTTCGGATGCAGCATTCTGCGCCTTGACATCGAGCGCCGGCAGTCCTGTTTTCTGCGGATCGGAGTCGGTGAGCGCGCCTCCGAGACCTTCGCCCCTGAAGATCACTACGCATCGGTGCTCTTTCACCGGTTTCACGAAAACTTCGATCCCGTCGATTTCGATGCCTTGCAGCAGATCGCACATCTGGGCGTTGACTTCGGTGGAAATCCTGCCAGCGCGCCTGTCGGTCACGGCGCCAGTAGCATCGATCGTAGCGAAATTGCCTCGGCCGGCGATGTCACTGTCGTTCATCACGAAACCGATCCCGGAGGCCGCGAGTATGCCGCGGCCGATGTCGTATTTCACCGGATCATAGCCGAAAAGCGCAAGATGCGCCGGGCCGCTCCCGGGGGTAAATCCCGGGGCTATCGGGTCGAGCAGCCCAAGCACTCCCTCGGCCGCGAGCTTGTCGAGATTGGGTGTATTTGCCGCCGCAAGCTCGGTCTTGCCCCCCAGTTCCCTTTCCATACCGCCGATGCCGTCCATCACGACCATCACGATCTTCTTCTCACTTTTCATCGATAACTTTGAAATCATGTCAATGTAATCGAACATTGCCGCCTCCGCGTAAAAATCACAACCCCGGGACACCGGGATTTTCCTCTATAGATTTTAGGATGTAAAAGCCAGTCCGGCAAATCATTGTATGTCTTTGCGCGAAAAAGGACTCAGAGCCGACAACTTCCTCACCACGGTGATAATCCTTGACACACCGCCGCCGCCTTCGCCGGCCATGCCGCCGAGCACATCGAAATCCCCCGCCCCAAGCCCGCCCAGCAGACAAAACGCCACAAAAAACACCGGCGCAGAAACCAGGATCGACAGCAAAAACAAAAAACCATCCGAAGGCAGTACCAGCAACGCGCCGG
>CAZQSL010000185.1:0-5108 GCA_964595945.1 uncultured bacterium | reverse complement strand
GGGATCGTGATCTTCGTCGCAGCACTTGGCAAAGAAATCCAGAGTGTACTTTTCCACCGCCGGCTTGCGATGCTTTCCGGCGTGCCGGACAAATTCGTACTCTATGCGATCCTCGCGGCGACCGGTGCTGTTGTTTCGGCCAACATGCAGACGGTCGGCGGCATGCTGATATTCACACTCATCGTGCAGCCCGGCGCTGCGGCCGCACTCATTGCCCGCACACTTCGCGCCGCATATCTGTTTTCTGCCGTTTTCGGCCTCGTATCGTGCCTCGCCGGCTTTGTTTTCTCTTACTATTTCAATACTCCGTCAGGTGCAACGATTGCACTTACATCGACAGCCATGTTCATCGGCGTACGTCTGTGGACAATCGCGGCGCGATCAAATAAAACCCACCAGGAGAGTTGATGACCATGGACAAAAAGCAGTTCTTCAACATGCACGCCGCGAAGTGGCACGACATGTTTTACCTCGACGCGACGACAGGCAAGTATGACAAGTTCGCGGCTGAGTTCGAGCGGCTCTTCGAGTTCGTGTCGATGTGGCAGGGCGCAACGGTCATCGATGCCGGATGCGGCGCGGGGATACTTGTGCCGGAAATCACCCGGCGTATCATGCCCGGCGGCACTCTCTACGAAGTGGATTACTCGGATGAAATGATTCGCCACAACCGCGAACACAATGCCGCCACAGGCATTCATTTCCTCTGCGAGAACATACGGCATTGTTCCCTCGGCGACTCTGTGGCGGATATCGTGATATGTTTTTCATGCTTTCCCCATTTTGAGGATAAACCCTCGACACTCGAAAAAATCGCGCTTATGCTCAAACCCGGAGGACGGCTGGCCGTGTCGCATTTCGCATCGAAGGACGAACTTAACAACCACCACGCAAAACACGACTCGGTCAAAAATGATATGTTGCCAGAAAATATCGAAATGGTTGAAATGCTTGAGAATACGGGTTTCTCGATAACTGATTTTATCGACGAATCCGCTTTTTATTATGTGGGCGCGTTGAAAGTGTGATGTCGATCCGCTGTCATACGTAAAAACACGGCGGGAGGCAGAGACTCCACCGCCGTGTAATACATTTGTGACAAATCTGAGTTTCAGGGGTAATCAGGAAGACATTTGTTTGATAGTGGTCAACCATCAGTTTGCCGGTGCGACACTCCGGTATGGTTCGTTGACCGAAATCCAGTAATGTCTGAGATCGGCGATTTTTTTCATGAATTCTCTGTGCCCAACGGGTTTTGTCAGAAAGCTGTTGGCATGGTGCAGGTAAGCCTTGTTGATATCCTCGGGGCGGTCAGAGGTGGTGAGGATTACGACAGGGATGCGGCGCAGGGTCTTGGATTCCTTGATGTGTCTGAGTACATCGAGTCCGTCGATGCCCGGGAGTTTGACATCGAGCAGGATCAGTCGTGGGGTGGAATGATCCTGTTTGCTGAGATAGTCGAGAGCTTTTTCGCCATCGTCACATACGACGAGATGGTAGTTGTGCTCGTCAGCGCCAGCCTTTTTGAGGGCGAGCACCGTGAGTTCGGCATGGTCGGGATTATCTTCGACGATCAATATGGTTATGTTGTTCATAGTACCTCGGATATCGAGCCAGTAACGCCATGTAAATTGCACATAATGAAAAATATCACATACTGGCGCGCATGACAAGAAAAAAGTTATTTCGGTGTTATTCAATCAGCAACTTTTTTTAGTGGTTCGTGGGCTTTCCGGCCATATACCACTTCGTAGGATTTGCACATGGGGCAGATGCCGCCTTCGATTGTTTTGACGAACCAGTAGGCGAAACCCTTCTGTTTTTCGCGTGCCTTGGAACATACTGGACACTGGAGGCATTTTTTTGCCTGCTGGCGGTCTTTTTCGGTGATCTCGGCCATTGTTCCTCCCGTTTGTTGTTGTGTGATTATTGTAATTTGTTTTTCATAATTATCAACTTGTTTTCGATTTCGTATCTGTCTTTAGCGATGGGGTTGAGTTTCAGGTATTGATCGTACAAGGGGATGGCGTTTGAATTGTCGCCGCGGGATTCGAGCCAGGCGGCATAGTCGCGGAGTATTTCGGGGTAGTCGTCGGCGTAGTCTTTGCCCATGTCGAAGGCTTTGCGGGCGGCGGAGTCGTTGCCGAGGGTGGATTGGCATGAGGCGATGCCGGAGTGGATCATGGCGCGGCGACGGCGGGTGGTGTCCGCGCCGAAGCGCAGCGCCTTGTCGAAGTGCGGCAGAGCGGCTTCGCACTTGTTGTCCCTGCTTAGTACAAATCCGATAGTCGCGTGGATTTCGCCCACGTCGGTTGCGTTTTCCCTGGCGAGGGTGAGGTAACGTTCGAGCAGCATGACGGCGTATGTGGTATTGCCGGCTGTATAAAGATTGTAGATGCCGAAATCGCGGTAGACATCGGGCATGTTGGGGTCGAGAGAGAGCGCGCGTTTGTATTCGCGCTCGGCTTTGTCGAATTTTTTGCCTTTTTCGTAGCAGATGCCGAGTATGTTGCGGAGTGAGGCGAGGTCTTTTCCGTATTTCAGAGCGTTGTTGAGGGTGGGGATGGCTTGGGGGCACTTGTCCATCTGCCAGTAAGTCTTGCCGAGATTGACCAGCAGGACGGGTGATTTCGGGGAGAGTTCGACAGCGTTTTCGATCATTTCGAGTGCTTTTTCCTGCATCCCCGCGCGACCGTACAGATATGAAAGGTTGTTGTAGATGGCGACTGATTCGAGGCCGAGTTCGGCGCTTTCGAGTTCGCATCCGAGGGCGGCCTCGTACTCTCTGCGGGCGTAGTCGTAGCGTCCGATAGAGATGTAGATGGCAGCGATCGATGCGTGCAGATAACTGGATTTCGGATTGAATTTCAGGATGTCGTCGAACAGTGAAATAGCTTTTTCGATATTTTGTTCTTCGATGTAACGTTCGGCGTGCATGATGTAATATTTGTCAATCACGTTGATCGTGTTATAGTCATAGGTCTTGATGTTGAGGTCGATGCCCTTCATGTCGATAGTTTTCCATGGATCGAAGCGGATGAGGCGTTCGACATTGGGGTTGAGTTTGTAGAGCAGTCCATTGGTGAGCATGAATGAGCCGGGGATGGAAGTGAGGTTGCGGCGGACGGTGAAATAAATGGGGCGTTCGGTATTCATGTAGCGAAGGACATGTGACTCGACATCGGTCAGATAAAGAAGCTGTTTGTCGACTCCGCCGAGTTTTCCCTCTGTATAGATGGCCTCGGCGCGGTCGCCCTGGTTGCCGAAGAGCAGAATGTCGCGGCGTTTGCCGTAGACGGCGCGTGTGAGTGATATTGGGAATGAGTCGGTTTCGAGATGGGAAAACACGATGCCGTCTCGTTCGACAGTCCTCAGGATGTTGTCCACATAATTGCGTGGGATGATCTCGTGAAGCGAGTTTGAGTAGGCGCTGTTGACCTTGATTGAAAAGACGATCGCTGCTGCGAGCATGATGGTGACGGCTCCGGCGGGCAGCTTGCGGCTGTGGTGCCATTTGATGATAAAGTGAATGCCTTCGGCGGCGATGAGTGCGGCGAGCGCGATCGAGGTGATGTGGAACACCTGCATGACGAATGCCGTGCGCGGGCTGAAGATGTAGTTGAGCAGTATCAGGTAACCGAAGAACTGTGCGGCCCATAGAGCGAGGATGAGTCCATATCGAGCTCCATTACGCCTGATGCCGGAATATATCCCGATGGGGATAAATGCGAGGAAGAAGGGAAACCACTGCCGCGAGAGATGTGTGAAATAGAATTTTGTCATCTTCCACTTTTCGACGATGGGCACCTGGCTGTTTTTTGAGCGGCGGTCTACGCCTTTCAGATGGCTTGCGAGTCCGCGAGGTGTAGTCTGGTTTTTCCAACTGATCGGGGGGCTTGCGGCTGAGCGTAGTGGCAGATACGCAGTGACGGAAAGGGCGAGCGCGCCGGTGAAAACGGCGATGGCGGCAATCGCCGCAAGCCGCCGGACCTTCAGTCCATTGATGTAGAAGATGTAGAGGGCGATCACCGGGATGACGAGTGCGAACGAGTAGTGATTGATCAGTCCGATGCCCGCAAAGAGCGCAATTGCCGCGATCCTGCGTGTATCACTGCGTCCTCCCTTGAGTCCCAATGAGAGATTGAGGATGGCGAAGAAGAAAAGGAGGTTGTTGGCATAAACTTCTGCCTGGACGGCTTCGCCCCAGAAGGTGCGTGCGCAACATACAAGAGCCGCGCCGAGCGCTCCGGCCGCAGTGCCGGTTCCGGTGGCTGTCAGGAAAAAAAAAGCGAGGGTGACAGCGACCGCTCCAGCAATGGATGATTCGAGATTGACGGCGAAAGGGATCTCGCCTGGGATCAGATAAGATGTGAGTTTGCCAGTAAGTGAGAAAACCGGATAGCCGGGCGGGTGCGTAATGCCGAGCATGTGAGCCGAGGCGATGAATTCCGGATTGTCGTCGAAGAGGAATTCGGGAGCCGCCGTGCCGCAGTAAAACGCGAAGGCCAGAACGAAAATGGCCGCCGCCGCGGCGCTGCGGTGTTTGCCAGCGGCAAGCCTCCGCACTTATTTCTCCTCCTTCTTGATCCTGTTCAGGATGCAACTGAGGGCGTCGACCGTGAACAGCATTTCGCCTTCGATCACTTTCTTGATCTTTCCGTCTTTTCCGACGATGTAGATCGCGGGTACTCCGTTGATGTCGTATTTTTCAGCAATGGCGCTGTCGATATCGAAAACCACCGGGAAAGTGATGCCGGACGCTTCGACGATCTTGCGAATGGCGTCTTCGAATTTCTGCTGGTTATCGCCTTTCACTACGTGAGCGAGCCCGATGATTTCGACGTTGTGTTTTTTTGCGAGTTTACGGTAGAAATATTCGAGCCGTGGCAATTCGGCGCGGCAGTGCGAGCATGTCGGCGACCAGAATACGAGGATCAGGTTTTTATCGCCCCTGTACGATGAGGGTGACTGGTCATTGCCACCGAGGTCTTTCGTTTTGAATTCCGGCGGGTATTTTCCCGCGAATTTCTTTTCCTGGCTGGGGACCTTGTCAGGCGCCATTTCGCACTGGGGCACGACGCCGCCTTTTGCCGCGAGTTTCACGATTT
>CAZQSL010000184.1:0-5161 GCA_964595945.1 uncultured bacterium | reverse complement strand
CGCCCGCTGCAACGGCAACATCAGCAAAGCCGCCGCAGAATGCGATATGGACCGCACCTGTTTTCACCGGCTAATAAAAAAATATGGTATTCCCCGGGACTGATTTTCTCTCCACAACATGCTACAGATAACCGAGACCGAACAGTCGTTCCTGTATCAGTTTCACCTCGTCATCGTCATCGAATCCTTCAGGATACTTCTCGAGTCGCAGATCATAGACCGGCGGAATGATGGAGTCGAGTTCGTCAAGCATCGACTTCGCTACTGCGCAATCGGGTGAAAACCGCAAATGCTCGCGCGGGTCTTCGCCATAATTGTACAGCTCGCACACTCCGCTGCCGAGGTCCTTAACGAGTTTGAAACCTCCACGCCTGATGGCCGCGATCTGACGCAAATAGCCAAGATAGCTGACAGTTCCGTCATCAAACCATTCGGACTTCACTTCGCCACACTCCGCTATCGCATGAAGCAATGGAAACAGATAACGCAACTGAAACTCCCGCCCGGCATATCCATCAAGAGCGGCAGCTACTGAGGACTTCATCTGAGCGGGCACCCTGATCATGAGCGGCACTCGCAGCAACTCCTCGAAAAGCGAATGAGCATGCCGTGGCCAGCGCAGACGTCCGTGTTCACGCAACTCTTCACCGTGGTCGGAAAAAACCGCGACGATTGTCGTTTCGAGTATCCCGGCGCTTTCGAGCGCTGCAAACACACGGCCGAGCAACCTGTCCGCCGCCATGACACTGCTGTTGTACAACTGGATTTCTTCGCACAGTGTACGCCGGTACATAGAGTCACGCCGTTCGTCCTCCCGGACTTTCTGCCTGATCAGGGTTATGTCTGACTGCAAATCCGGAAATGTAAAAAATGGCTGATGGGTCTCCATCAGATGCAGAAATGTGAGCGAGGATACCTTGCCCAGCGAAGTAATGACTGTTTCGAGCCCTTCGTAAAACTCTTCATCACCAAAGCCCTGCCCTGATTTGAACTGGTGAAAACCGCGCGCAAACCCAAATTTCTCATGCACCCATCCGTTGGTCGAGAGCAGCACTCTGTAGCGCTCTAAAAGTGTCAAGGCCGTTGCGGGGAGGTCGAGTCTACGGTTGAGCCGCAGAGTGGGTTTATGCAACTGGCGGGTTTCGGTAAGTACACCATGCTCCCACGGTGCCCTGCCAGTGAAGATACTTGCGATTACAGTCGGGGTCCAGGTTGACATCGTGATGGCATCGATCAGGATGGAGTCACGGAAAAAAGCGTCGAGTACCGGAGTCGGGCATAGCTCCTGATCAGCTCCGAAAAGACCGATCCTGTCGCGCCGCAGCGAATCAAGGCAGATTACCAGCACACTCGGCCGCCCGGGCTGCGCCGGCAGCGCAAGCTCGACTGCCGGTTGTCTGATCGAATTTTCTGCCGCGACATAGTATTCGGGCGAGAGCCTGATCAGCGCCAGATTGCGGATCGTCAACACTTCGCTGCCGCTCATGTCCGGTATGCCTTCAGGTATTTCAAGGCCTGTGACAAAATGGACATTGGGAAACTGCATGAGCCGCGTGAGATCGAACCGCTCGAAAGCCGCCGCTACAAACTCAGGATGCCTCTCGAAAATGATGAGGGGCTTACCGTCTGGCAGCGACTCCTGAAGCTCCGCGAGGATATATCCAAGCCCCACGCCCAACACATACACTGCATCAGATGAGCCGGCAACTGGTTCACAGAGTTTCGCGGCCTCGCGCACTGGATCACGACGGCTATGCACATAGCGCATGTCGCCGCCGGCCCTGACTCGGGCCGTGACTGCCCCTGACACGGTGGATTCCTCAATCCAGAAGCGGCACCCGTCTCCGGCAGCAGCTTCGACCCTCGCACCGGCTTCCGGTGATCTGGATTTGAATACCTCTATGTTTTTTTGATAAAACGACATGGCATCATTTCGTGGGAGACGGGACAGCGACGGCATCCGGACTATAGTCTATCATGCTGTTTTTCACACGTATCGACGCGCCGGGCGGCACCACGCCGACAAGGAGTTCGGGCACGCTGCCGAGATAATAGACGCCGGTTTTCAGTCCCATTTCCGGTCTTTTGTCAGTAATGATTCTATCGATTTCATAAAAATGCTGATTGACCATCTGCGCGTCTACGCGATAGCCGAGAATGAACAGTGAATATACGCTGCGCTTCACGATAAAACGCATCGGAGGGAATCTATGATCGTCGAGATCGAAATGGCCTACGATAAACACCGGCGATGCCGAAAGCCTGTCATATTTCCCGTTGCCAAAGTCTTTAAGCAGGCCGGATTCCCTGATGATGCGGATATCGCGGGGGAAATAAAACCGCAGGACCGGATCGTAGCTGCCACCACAGATTTCCGTCGGCACCACCACCGGTTTCTGCTGCTGACCGGCCACTATTTGCGCCAGCCCCTTCAATTCCTCAAAACCATACTTGGTCGCGCACAGGATCATTATCGTGAGCACCGCGCACTGCGTCACGGTGATCAGAGTAACCAAGCCGAGGAGATATTTATTCCTGACGCGCGACAGCAGCGCCCCGGCGGCCACACTGAAAAATGGCACCGCAAACAGCATGTAATAACTGTGCCCATGCCACTTGATGAAAAAAAGATTGAAGAAAAGCAGCGCGAGAATCACCAGCCACGCCCCGCTGCCGCGTCTGAACAGCAGATAGGCGAGTCCTGCCACCGCAAACAAAGTCACAAGCGGCGACAGTCCCCACAGATATTCCGTAGAAAGCAGTTCGAACGCGTATCCCGATACGGCGGTACCCTGTGTGGCGATCTTGTTGACCTGCGGCCCGTAGATGATGTCCAGATTGACTATCAGGTGATAACAGTAAAAAGGCAACAGCGGCAGGAGTGCGGCCACACCGAAAAAAATATGATCACGCCCTATCCACCCAACCAGCTTTCGAGTCCGGATCATTTCCCACAGTACAATGGCCGGCACGATCAGCACTGCGAACTGCTTGGCCAGCAACGCTATCCCGAAGAGAAGTCCAGCAGCTGCCGGATCAAATTTCCCCGGCACACCGCGTTCGCGATATCCAGTATAGATGATCACCGAAGCAAGCATGAAAAACAGGAAAACGGGATCGGCCTGTATGTTTCTCCCCACCAGGACTGCCGCCGGCATCGAAGCGAAAAAAAACGCGGATACAACGCCCGCCTTCCGCCCGAAATACCGTCTGCCCAGGACATATACAAGCCCAACGGTCGCAGTCGAAAACACTACCGGCACCATACGATAGTTGAGTTCGCTTTCGCCGAAAACCAGTTTCACCGCATAGAGGATATATGACAGAAGAGGTGGCACATTAAAGTCGATTTCACCGTCAATAATCGGAAACAGCAGAGATTTCAACCCATGATAATTGGACGCTATCTCGGCGTACCAGCCCTCATTGAATGAATGATAACCGCCGATCGGGTCCCCCGCGCGATATGCCCGAAGCAAAAACGCGAGCACAGAAGCGCCCATGACCAGATAAAACGCAACCCGGTCTTTCCGTGATTCGCTGATCCTGTCCATTGCCCACATGCTGGATCGCGGCCTTGCCGGAGGAAAAAATGACGGCGCGCCCAGTCTCCTTTTCCGAAAACTGCCAATGTCTTATAATATATACTTCATTTTCAGACAAATTTCACCATCGGTGAGGCAACAGATGAACGACTCCGATATCATGGCAAGAAAACTGGCCGCATCGCGCAACGCGGTGTTTTTCACCGGTGCCGGCATCAGCACAGAGAGCGGCATCCCCGATTTCCGAAGTCCCGGAGGCGTGTGGTCACGCTATCAACCCGTATACTATGACGAATTTCTCACAAGCCACGATGCCCGCCTCCGCTACTGGGCCATGAAACGTGAATTTTACGACAACATGAAGCATTCCGCTCCCAACCCGGCTCACATGGCGCTTTCGCGATTTCATTCTCTCGGTCTGCTCAAGGGTTTGATCACACAAAATATAGACGGACTGCATCAGGCATCCGGACTGCCCGACAGCCTCGTCATCGAACTCCACGGCACCAACAGGTCCGTCGATTGCATCACGTGCGGCAAACGCCACACGGCAGAAGAAATCACCTCTCGCCTATCAAACGGTGAAACCGTGCCGCGATGTTCCTGCGGCGGATGGCTCAAACCTGCCACCATTTCCTTCGGACAGCAGATGCCACAGGATAAAATATCGCGCGCCGGGCAACTTTCGCGCCGCTCGGATGTCTTCATAGTCATAGGCAGCTCGCTCGTTGTGCACCCGGCCGCCGCAATGCCCGAAATCGCAAAAAGCAGCGGCGCATGGCTTGCCATCGTCAATCGTGACCCGACGCCTCTCGACTCCATCGCGGACCTCGTAGTCGATGAGTCTGCGGGCGTGTTTATGAGTAAAGTACTCGCCACGGTCGAAACGCTGTCCGCACAATGAAAAAGCTCCAATTTTCCTGCCGCTTATTCTGTTACCGGCATGATAGTAGTATATTAATATAGGATTCAGCACGGAGGGATACTCCGCACGGAGGGATAACTGCAATGAAATCACGTTCGAGACTGATAGCACCCATACTTGGCACGATCATCACAATCATGGCAGTAACAGGCTGCGCAGGCATCGCAGCCGAAAAGAAAAAAACATCAGCCCCAAAACCCAATGCCGCCGTAAGCGCTACCCTGCGCCTCGGCATGAACGCACCCGCCATCTCGGCACGCGATGAAAATGACCGCCCAGTAGACATCAAGTCACTCAAGGGACAGGTCGTTATCGTTTCTTTCTGGGTACCGGAATGCAAATTCTGCCTCACTCAGTTCAAATCCCTTGACGACAAACTCGATCAGGAAAAAATCAAATACACACACTTCGTCATAAGCCCGTCCGGCAAAAAAGATGAAAATGACAATGCACTCAAAGTCCTCCGGGACGCCGGAGTCACGGCAAAGCCACTATTCGACGACAAAGATATGAAAACCGGCTTGGCCTATGGCCTCATGGCAATACCATTCAACGCCGTCATCAACACCAAAGGCAAGCTTGCCGCCTCCGGCAATATCATCTTCGGCCAGAAAGACAATGGGCTCGACCTCTATGAAATCGTGAAACTCGCGGCAAAAGGCGGCGTCGTGCCCCAGTGCGAAATGGCGCC
>CAZQSL010000183.1:0-5275 GCA_964595945.1 uncultured bacterium | reverse complement strand
ACGACTATCCCCCAATGCCCCACCGTGACGATCACGGAATCGTCACCCTACGCCCATGCGTCAGGCCCACAGGTTTTTTACAACCCCTCATGCGACGGGTCATGTCCCTCTTTTTCCGTGGCAACCGCCGCGTCGGACAACGAAAGCAGCATCACGTCAGTGGCATTTCCATCAATCGCCACCATCACCGGATCAGGTACTGACACATCGGCTCCATATCAGTCATCCGACGTCACGGCATACCGCATATCGAGCGGCACCACCTTCGAAGGCATCGCCTCCGCAATTTGCACGAATGCAAGCGGGCTTACATCTGACTCCACCTTCACGATCACCCCGGACGCCACCATCCCAGACCCCGCTATCGATTCTCCAGCCGCCTCATCCTATCAGAGCGCCACCTTCGAGCTTGGCGTCACCGCTACCGATTCACCCGGCGGCTCTGGCATCAAATCATGCTCCTATCGCATAGTCAGCAATATGGTCGAAACGCTATCATGGACCCCGTTCGACTGCAACACCGCCACTATCACCGTCGGTCCCGCTGCCTCTTGCCGCGATCAGGGCATCGACCTATGCACCGTCTACATCCAGTCATTCGACAACGTCAACAACACAAGTGCCGTACAGACTCGCACATTTTCCATCGACTGGACTCCACCATCAGCCCCTGTGACCGCATCTGGATGGGACTCCGCGCTGAAAACCGCCGTACTCACCGACGGCGAATGGTATAAACACCCTCAGCCCCACTTCGAATGGACCGCCGCCACCGACAGCGGATCAGGCTTCGCCTCCTATGCTGTATACTTCGGCACCGACTCCACACAGGTCCCCGGCACCGCGACAACGGCAACATCATTCACTTCGCCGGACACTCTCGTCAACGGCCATTCCTACTACCTCAGACTCATTGCCACCGATGCCGCGGGCAACAGTTCCACTCCCGTAACGCTGTTCAATTACAATTACAGTTCCGCAGACTACATGAAACTCACATATACCGGCGACGGCATAGTCAACACCGACAGGACACTATCCAACTGGTGCACCGCCGGAGCGTGCGCCCCCGCGTGCTCCGGTCAATTCTGCACGACATCGACGACTGACACACTCACGACAAAACCGGATTTCGTCAAATACGATACCGGCTCTGGCCCATACCTGCTCGCCAATTCCCCCGACGACTCGGCCCCAGCGCCGGGACATTGGTCATGGGACACGGCAAATGGCAGGATAATGATAGCTGACAATCCCGGCGCCGCCACCGTCACCGTCACTCCATACGGATATGGTGAACAGATATGCGTCACCCTCTACAATTCAGACGACGAAATCGTTTCCGGGCTCCTCGAAAGCCGTTCGACCATAAGGCTGTCACTTACGCAGGCTCCAGGATCAGGAGTCAGCTTCACACGGTCGGACAACACATCCACGCGCGGCTTCGGCAACATCACAACTCCCGCCGACATGTCCGCTCCAGCCCATACGACTCTCGAAGGAGACCTCATCGACAGCACCGGATGCGTCACCATCACGGCAGAGAGAAGACCGGCCGATTCGCCCCCGACACCCGTAAAAATCACCGCCACATTCATGGAGGATTATTCACTCACAGGATTCAGCGGGACATCCACTCCAATATTCCTGACAATCATCGACGGCACCGGCGTCGCCTCCGGCACCACCACCACCGGCGCGCTCTCAGATATCGACGATATATTCATCCCCTCAGCCACCGACACATCCATCGCTTTCACCAATTCCCCCACATGGGACAAGTCAGGCACAAAAACGGCATTCGTCTCACGCCAGTCCAACCCCTGCGGCACACCCCCCACCTCCGGAGAATCATACGCCTCAGGATTCAGCATCTACACCATGACTTTCGACTCCATGACATCTTCATGGACTGACTGCGCGCGAATCGGCGGCAGTTGGGACGACCCCCTCAACACCACCGGCCTGATCCCCTTCTCGGAAATCACATGGAGCAACGAATCCGACCCGGACAACATGAAACTTGTGTTCTCCGCAACCAACGACAACGGATCGGGCAGAGCCAAACTCTTCTGGATGAGCGCCACTTCGACACTTTCCGGCGGCATCTACAAAGGCACTCAGAGCAATTTCCCGCCAGCCGCCAACCCCCGCAGCGATTTCCTTTTTGCCGACTCAAGCCCCGGCGACACGCAACTAACCGTAATGACTCCATCGACATTCGCTGTCAATGATTCCATCATCGTCGGCCAGTATAATTCAAATGGCGAAATGTTCGACTACGAAATCCGCACAGTCACCGCGGTTGATGACATCAATGGAACAGTAACCGTGGACACGCCGCTATCAAATGGACACAACGCTTTTTCGGACATTCACACTCCCGTTTCGCTCCGCGATATCGGTCAGGCCATCGTACCCACCAGCGATACGTCCGACTGGCTCGATCCCGACATTGCGCCGGCTTCGTGCGCCGACTCTCAATATGCGGACAACCTCATTGCCATGCGACTACCCATCGAAGCGGCCAACGACATCGAATGCACTCCCAACTGCACTGTCTCCGGCAACCCCGGTGCCAACCTTGTCAGAATCTACGGCACGAAAACACCCGCCGGAATGTACAAGGTCGTCAAGCCTCCGGCCGCTTCGGTATCGAGCATCAGAAAAATCACCAATTTTTCATCAGGCAACATCCTGCCACTCAAACCCAAGTGGTCCCCAGACTGCAAGATGATAGCATTTCTCGCATGGGAAGATTACATTCCCCATTCCACACCCCCATCACATACCGGCGTATACATCATCAACCTCTCTCGCACCGGCTCCGGATGGGCCACGGCATCACTGCCTATCACTTCGCTTTCCGACCCCGGAGTCTACAAGGTTTACGCATACTCCGATCGCAACATGCCAGCCTACTCCCCCGCATGGTCGGCAGACGGCAAAATCATCTCATACGCGATCGACACCACTAACACCTTCAACGTTGTCGCCATCAACAGCACGATGGACACATTTGCGCAAAACATGTTCGGCTCAACCAATTTCGATACTTACCTCGAATACATCGAAGATCAGCCGCCAGCCAACGGCGGAGTCATTTCCCCCCAGATCGTCGGCGGCGAGCCATACAATGAATTCGGACTCGCCCAGTGCCCGGGCCTCAACACCGGCTCATCATGCCCCGGCTCTCCCAATTTCCCATGGACATATATCGGACAGCACGCCTCCGGGCAGGGCGCCCTGAAAATCCTCACCATGGAAAACGAATCCACTGTCACCAGCAGCGGCGGCATACTCTTCAACGACGGCATCGTCACTGCCGTATTCCCCCCCAACGTAATAGCCTCCGACACCGTATTCTGGAACGACACACCGACCGCCTACTGCACCCCGGGAGACTCCGGCTGCCCCATCGACCCCACCAACGACTACATAGTGCAGGCCGGCACCGCTCGCGAGTTCTACCCTGACGGCAGCAATTTCAGCTCTTACATAAGACTGATATTCCATTACTGCGACAACGATGGCGACAACTTTATCGACACAAACACGGAAGGTATCACGGCAGCCACCAACGGGGGCGAATTCACCTATAACTCACTACTCAACAAATGTTACATCGCCGGCGCCGAAACCTCCGGCGGCACCATCGACGTCGACTCCCTCGCAGTATACAACTGGGACCCCGACACAAACTCATGGCTCAAACTCGAAGGCGCCGTCAACCGCTCCCAGAAAACCATCACTGTCCTTTCGACCCACTTTTCCAGATACGACACCTTCGGATTCCGCAACGCCAACGCTCCGGAAAACATCGTGCCCCTGACACTCACCGGCGTCCATACCTACCCCAACCCGCACGTCTCGGGCAGGTCCGGCAGCGGAATCAAATTTGCCGCCTCCTCCATCACCGGAAGCAATGACATCCGGGTCACTATAAGAATCTTCGACATCCGCGGGAAATCCGTCGCAAGCCTTTTCAACACGATCCCGGCAACCGCTGTCAACGATTATACATCCGCACTCGATGACGGCGCGGCCAGCCAGGCATACCTGCTGCATCCCGAATGGACCCCAGCCGACAATGCCGGCCGCCACCTCGCATCAGGTGTTTATCTCTACACGGTTATCGCCGAAGACGGAATATTCAAAATTTCACAAAATGGAAAATTCACTATCGTAAGATAGACCGGGCATCGTCATTGGGACAGAAGTACAGCTCGTACCTGTCATTCTCATATCTCAACCGGCACTCGGATTTCACCACTTCTGCCACTTCCGTAACGACACGGCTCTTGCACAGGATCATCCAGAAAGGCCTGTCCCCCGCCCACGAGCGCATCGTGTCGAGCGTGACCTCCACGACCTGCTCCCTCGAAAAATCCTGTCCCACCGGCCGAAGCCCCAGAAATGTATATCCATCTGTCATAATGATCTTGCGCCCGTAGGGCATATATATCGAATAATCCCCTGCGTCATTCATACCATAGCTGTCCGTACCATCGCCAAAATGATAATCGAAAAACGCCTTTATCGGCGTCTCTTCATACATCACAACCCCCGACTTCCACTTTTCTTCTTTCAGTATCGCTGCAACAGGTTCGAACGCGAATTCGTTTTTGTCATCATATATCCATCGGCAATTCTGGGAAAAAAGCGCAACGAAAAACACTAACAGCGCGCCGGCGGCAAACACTCCCTCGTTGCGGTTCCTGGCATTTCCCCTGAGTGTCCCCAGCGCCGTGACGGCAGCCGCTATAACAAACGGCAGGACAAATACGACATAATACGGCTTGATCCGCGAGTGTCCGACGAGGAAATAATTACTCACAAGTCCTGCGAGCGCTATCGCAATGGAAACCTGGAAAATCCGACTGCCCGTCGCGGCCCTGTTTCTGATGACCGTAGATAATATCAGGACCGACACGAACGCGAGAAGCGGCAAAATAAAAACAGAATCCCTCACATCCTCGAATCTGAAAAGATAATAACTGACAAGGCTGTGAAGATACTCGCTACGGCTCGCCGCGCCCAAAAATATCCCGCCGGTTTTTTTAGCGGCGTTGACGAACTGCTCGTCCTTCCCGAAGTCAATGACGACACGTATCAGAAACGGAGCCGTAGCCACCGTTGCGGCAGCAAGCATCAGGCATTTTTTCCACACGACTGGAAATCCGTCTCTTTTCCATCCCAGCAGCACATAGAGCCCATGCCCCGTAAGGACAAACACATAAAAATAGTTCGACCATGCCATCATCCACACCAGCAG
>CAZQSL010000182.1:0-5373 GCA_964595945.1 uncultured bacterium | reverse complement strand
GGACAATGCCTTGAGCATGCTTGTCACATAGCTGCTTGTGGACTGAAGGCTTGAGTCTGTTCTACTCGTTGTCTGATTTCCTGCCGGATTTCCAAATTGCCACTATCCCCCGCCCCTGCGGCTCCCACCGCCGGTTATTAGCTTCTGAGCGCAAAATACATTATCGCTGCATCAGTCATATCCATTGTTTTACCCGTTTGACAGTCATTTTATCATTTTTTCCATTAAATATCAACCGTAGCGTCCCTTTCGGCACAGATTTTGCTATGCGCAATACATCATAAATATATCACCGGTTTTGACGGTCATTTTCGCATATTGGGGAATATTTGTCAAACCTGCGCATAATACAGACAAAGCAGACATCCGGCGCAGTCAAGGTATCGACCGATTGTCAAGGTGTGACTCCGCTCAGGCATCGCGATCAGTCAGCCCTGTCATTCCAGTCAGCGTCGAGAAATCCCACAAGCTGCCCGAAATCCGGCGTCACGCCGTTTCTTACATAATAACCCGAGCAACACACGCCCATAAGCAGCGAAGCGTCGGGACCGGCGCCGAGAAGCTGTCCGATACAGAAGCCGGCATTGAAATGATCGCCCGCGCCCGTCGTGATCCTGGGATGCTGCGTCACGGGGCCATCCTGAATGAAAAGCTCGCCCCCCGTCACTGTCACGGCATAAGAAGTGGGATGCACGACGACGCTGTAGATGTCGAGTTCGCCGGCGATCTCGCTGCACATGGTGACGGCGCGGCGTTTTTCGTCACGTGCGGTCGAGAGGCCGAGCACCTGGGCGATCTGCTCGGCCTCTCGTTCGTTGAGACCGAAAATCACGTTGTAATATTTCGAAAATTGCCCGAGAGTATCGAGCATTTCATTGATATCGCCCATCGAGCGTTTTTCCGGATCGGCAAGATCGATGAAAATAAACCTGCGTTTTTCGGGCAATTTCGGGCAGATGTCACTTATGAGATGGCGCCATATACGAGTCATGTCCGTGATCATGGTCCAGTTGACGAGCGCGAGGAGGTCCGCTTCGGCGAGCAGCGACACGAGACGGTCTTCACCGGCCACTTCGAGCATACGTTCCCAGTTGACATCCACGAGCGGCATCATCTTGCCGAGCATGATCTTGCCGTCCTTGAACTCGACGGCATCCGTGTGGGCGGCATCGGCGAGCGATATCACGTCGATACTATCCTGCATGGGCTTGAAAACCGGGTGAATCTCGTCACGACCGAGATTGCCGATATAAGTAGTCCGTGCGCCGAGCTGCGCGACTGTGTTGGCCATGATCGGCCCGTTGCCGCCGATTTTGATACGCTGTGTGACAAGTTCCATATTGCCGCTCTTGCCCTCGAAACTCCTGATACGATCGGACAGATCGGTGATACGCTCGATGCGGCTGTAATTATGTGCGTCGAACCGTTTGTCGACCGCGTGCAGGATTTCGTCGACAAAACCGTCGAGTCCGACCACCGCCTTCAGCGACGTTGGCGACACCCCGGTTTCGGACAATTTCCTTTTGAGTTCGGCAACAAGTTTCGTTCGTTCTTCGCGCATGACGACCCCCTGGGTGATTCACCTGCATTGCCCGCGCGCGCACAGCGCGGCCATGACTTGACTGTATAGTATATATCCCGCATCCCCGGGATGGAAGATTGGGCGGTGCCGAATTCGCAAAAAAAATACGACATCAGGCACTTGTGCATATATAATGGAAATTATCATCAGGAGGTAAGCCATGAAAAAACTCGTCCTCTCGCTGGTCGCGGCACTGACGATTACACTCGCGATCCGCGCAGCCGCCGCCGGCATCACCGAAACCCCCGGCATAACCTACCTCACCGTTAACGGCTTTGCCGCCACAGGCAACCTCTATGTCCCCGAAGGCGCCGGCCCGTTCCCTGGCGTCATCTATATCCACGGAGGCGCATTTGTCGCCGGATCGAAAGACCTCGCCGGGCAGGTCGCAATATCTCGATTCATCGCCTCACGGGGCTACATCGTCTTCAACATCAACTACCGGCTCCTGCAGGATGGCGGCGTCATGCCCAACAGCACGAGAGATGTCAAGACAGCAATCTGCTGGTTCAAGAAAAACATCCCCGCGCTCGACACCTCCCGCGTCGGCGTCCTCGGCGAATCAGCCGGCGGATACCTCACCGCCATGACCGGCGTCACCGCTGGCAACAAGGACTTCGCCCCCATACTTGCCGAAGGCGAAACCTGCGACGATACCGTCGCAGCCGTTGTCCCCGTCTATCCCCTCACCAACTACAACTCCGAAACATCCCCACTCACTAAAAACATACGCGGACAAGTCGCCAGCCTCTCGCGAATCCGTGACAAAAAGCTCCAACTCGAATGGTTCGCCACCCAATCTCCTGTCACATACGCCGCCAACGCAGTCCCCACCCTTCTCATCCACGGCTCCAACGATGCCGTCGTGCCAGTATCCCAGAGCCGCGAATTCTACGATCTACTCATCAAAAACGGCCGCATTGTCGAATTTATCAATCCAGATGACGCGCCGCACGGGTTTTTCAGCGAAAACATGGGTAACCACAAATACGACGGCATCCGCGATCAGGCTATCGCGTTTCTCGATAAATACTTGAAGCAGAGTGCCGATCCATGGAAACCCGGGGACTGAACAAACAGTGGCACCCCAAACTGCGGGGGCTGGAAAATCCGTTTGCAAACAAATGAAAATGCGATGGAAGATCAGTACATGCCGCGGCGGCGCATCGACATCGTTTTTTCGAAAATGTGTTTCACGATCTTGTCCTGGTCGCCGGGACGGATGGCTTCGTATCTGATGAAACACTCATACTGCGACTGCGCTCCGACTTTGACCTCAACACAATCCTCGATCTTGCCGACAAGCGATGTGGGATTGCTGGGATCGATGCTGTAGGTGAGTTCGATGAAATTGCCGGGAGGCAGCTTCTGAAATGCAAGTATGATCGAGTCACCAGAACCGATGAAGATGGTATTGCCCTTCTTGGGGTCCGAGATAGGAGTTACTGCATCCTTCATAAGACGGTAGATCACGGGGATGTTTTCCATCATGCCGGACTGTCCGCATTTCGGACGGATGATAAACCCTGCTTCTTCCGGACGGTTGACCTTGATGACTGGCGGAGTGCCGGGCTGGATAGTATCCACTTCCGTCTCGAACTGCACATACTTCCTGTCCGTGTGGATCATCACTTTCAGGGGAGCGCCCTTCTTCATCGCTTTCGGGGCATGCTGCGACGAAGGCATTGAGTAGAAAACGGACGTGTCATTCTTTCGGACGATGATGCTCCCGAACGAGTGCGTTTCATTGAGCACGTTGCCGGTTATCTCGATTTTCTGTTTGATGTGGACTTCATCCCATGCAGACATTTTTCCCTCCCTTATTGACCATGCAGGACTTCTGTTATAAAAAATACCAATGTATATATGGAAAGTCAAGGGCAGGGTGCGTTTCAGCGCCTCATGGAAATGCGGGATTTTGCGCACTTTTCCAGCCTGCCGCTTATGATGATCTGTCGCCGGATACATTATCAGCTTTGAAAAACACGCGACGCGGGGCACCTCTCCGCGCACGGTTAACTTGAGGAGGATATTTTAATGTCTGAAGTACGCAATGTTGCGATCATTTCCGCAAAGGGGACAGGAAAGACTTCACTCGTAGAAGCCCTGCTCTTCAATGCCGCAGTCACCAAAAGACTCGGCAGAGTCGAAGATGGTAATACAGTAGCCGATTTCGATTCCGAAGAAATCGACCGCAAGATGACACTCTGTCCGTCGATCTGCTCTTTCGAATACAACAAAGACCGCATACATGTCATCGACACCGCCGGCTATTCCGACTTCCTCAACGAATCCAAAATGATCGCAAGCGTCGTCGACAACGCCATCATGCTCATAAAGGGCGCCGAAGGCGTAAAATCCCAGGCCAACAAAATCTGGCAGGTCTTCGACGACAACAACCTTGGCCGCATGATCTTCGTCACCGAAATGGACAAAGAACTCGCCGACTACGACGAAACATGGGAATCCATCCGCAAATCATTCCCCTCCATGCCCTTCGCGCCCATCACCGCACCCATCATCCAAAACAAGCAGCTCACCGGCGTCATCGACATCATCAAACTCAAACAATACACATACAAAACCGACGGCAGCGGCGAATACACCGAGTCAGACATCTCCTCCGACTTCTCCGATGTCGCCGACAACTACCGCGAAAAACTCTTCGAAGCCGTAGCCGAAATGGACGACTCACTCATGGAACGCTACCTCGAAGGCGACACCATCACCCCCGATGAAATCTCAAAGGCGCTCCGCGAAGGCGCTGCCTCCGGCCGCCTCACCCCCGTCTTCGCTGGCTCCGTCACAAAAAACATCGGCGTCAGACAACTCATGGACTACTTCGTCACCCTCTCCGCCTCACCGGAATCCCGCGCAGACTTCACGGGCAAAGACAAAGACGGCGCCGACTCCACACGAAAACCCCACAAAAACGAACCCTTCGCCGCCACTGTCATCAAAACCATGGTAGACCAGTACTCCGGCAAAATATCCATCTTCCGCGTCCTCTCGGGCACCGTCAAATCAGACGACAATATCGTCATCGCCGAAAAAGGCAAAAAAATCAAAGTCTCCAACCTCAACACTATATGCGGCAAAACCCAAAAACCCGCTCCCGCACTCGAACCCGGTGACATCGGCTGCGTCGTCAAAATCGAAGACCTCCAGACCGGCAACACACTTTCCGACGCATCTTCCACCTTCATCAAAGACCTCTATAAACTCCCCGAACCCGTCATCGCACTCGCCATCACCCCCAAAGAAAGAGGCGAAGAAGACAAGCTCTCACGCGGCCTCGCCAGCATACTCGAAGAAGACCCGCTCCTCAAAACACGCCGCGACGAACAGACCAAACAGCTCACCGTCGTCGGCACCGGCCAGGTACACCTCGACTCCGTCGTCAACCGCCTCAAAAAACGCTTCGCCGTTGATGTCTCCGTATCCCCCCCGGACATCCCCTACCGCGAAACTATCACAAAATCGGCAAAATACGTCGAATACACACACAAAAAACAATCCGGCGGCGCTGGCCAGTACGCAAAAGTCTACATCGACATGGAACCCATGGACCGCGACGCAGGCTACGAATACCTCGACAAAATCTTCGGCGGCTCCATCGACCAGTCATTCCGACCATCAGTCGACAAGGGCATCCAGGCAAAAATGGTCGAAGGCATCCTCGCCGGCTACCCCGTCACCGATGTCCGCGTTTCTCTCGTCGACGGCAAAACTCACCCCGTAGATTCAAAAGACATCGCTTTCCAGGTCGCAGGCCGCGAAGTGTTCAAAAA
>CAZQSL010000181.1:0-5430 GCA_964595945.1 uncultured bacterium | reverse complement strand
TCACATTCTACTCATACCCTGGGACAACTCTGAGTTTCAGGGGTAATCAGGAAAAATTATGGAATTTACTCTATCCTCACTTGGTTAACACACTTTTAACAACACAAACAAACAATACCATACAAAACAGCACGCGACTCTAATTTTGACACATGGTTCTGCACGAGCACCCTACTTGCCCAAATTCTCCAAAAACGCGAACTAGAGAACGAGAGAACTTTTTCCGATTCCCGGTTTGGCCCGGGGACAGGCAGGAAACAATCCTTGAACGCCACTACACCACCGATCCGTGGTTCATCGTCCACCAGTGTCGCCCCTGGATTGACAGGATGTATGGCGAGAGTGTCGGGTTGAGACGGGTGAAGTGAAAGCTATTTCATGTAATTATTGGTCAGGTTCCCTGTATTTTAGAATACACTGTGCGTTAACTTTAAGAAAAGCAGCACTCCATGGATGGATGTATTCTGTTGGAGTGATTAGGAAATAGTTGTCGCCGCTATAGGTGAACATCGATCCTGATACAATTCCTGAATCAATAAGGGTGGCGATGGGCAATTCCGGGGCTGATGCGCATTGGACTGTGACCATATCATTGATTTTAATGCTTTTTTCGTATGGATTACCAATGAGATTCCAGCCGGGGGAAAGCATGATGGAACGTACGCCTGCTGTTATGTTTCCTTTGATCGTAATTGTGGATGTTGCTTGAGAATATGCCCAGTAGCCATAGCCGTTTTGTATGTCTGTCTCAGAAGGCGGAAGAAGCTCACCATTGTAGAACTGGAATATTGAGGGCGTTGTTGGATCGCCTGAAATGCTATTTATCGAGGACAGTGTGACGGGAAACGATATGATATGCCATCCCGGACCAAGTACATATTCTTTTGTAACGGCAGTATCGACGGATGTTCGATTGATCGTTATTGAAAATAGTCTTTCACCGGACGAGAAGAATGAATAGCTGCCTGTGGTGTTCATCACAATGCTATTTCCGTTTGCGGTGTCTGTAAGTATAAGTGTGTATCGGGATGATGGGATGTCGTTTGTATCCCATGTGATTGTCGCGGGTGATTCAGGCGCAATTGAAGATACAGTGAGATAAGCCACTGTGGATGTCGCGGCGTTGGCTGGCGAAGAAACTGCAACGATACTGAGCCTGTTTGAGTCTTCTGATTCATTGTGTGTTAAATATAGTCTTGCAACATCAGGGACCATCGCGTCTGGGGGCTCTGGAAGGTCCATGTGGTCGGTATTCGTTGAAGTGTGCGGTACTATTATGAGATGATTGTCAGTATCATTTCCTTTCGAAGTGGATAGTGACAGTTTCAGATCCATATCTACTTCAACTGCAACCGTACGACCGATTTGGAGTAGATTGGTTCCGGCGTTGTCGAACACAAGCTCGACTGGCTGATAGGCCATGAGTTCATAGCCTTTTCCGGGGATGAGCGTCCCTTCGTCTTTCACAATTTTCCAGCTCTCGCTAACAGCATCGTAAGTGTACGGTGCGTTTTCGATGAGGCCGAGAGCAGATGCCGATTTCACGTCGTAAGTCTTATCATTCCAAAGGATACGCACTGCGAACCATGGATAGTCGAAATTGAACGGCACTCCGAACTGATTCCATCCCTGAGAGAGTTGGACAGTATGTTTTGTCGCCGACGTCATGATGCCTGCATAGGAAAACTGTGTTGTCGATGTGGAAGCTTTGATCCAGAATCCGTCACCGAGGTGAACTGTGGATGGTGCGAAATATTCTTGCGGCTGGCCTGATATGCCGGACAAGGGAAGCCGTTTTCTGATGTCGCCGGTTGTCCCGGTTATGCCATACATTGCTGACGGTATGTTATCCGCCGGGATGACCGGAACTGATACAAGTTGCCATTTCCCGGCAATGGCGGACGATGAAAAGTTGATATTATCCACCAGTGTCAAAGTTGCAATCGTCTCGGATGTATGTCCCGCTATATCAGTGGCAGTAAGTCTCGCGTGGATGTCATCTGACAGTCTGGAAGTGTCGATAGTGACGGATATGTCCTGATTGCTCGCTGTTGCCGATGCGATCGTCACCCATGCCGTTTCGGAGGCGCCGTATGAAATCGACATTTCCCACTTGGCCATATTGGTGTCTGCTGCCAATGCCGTGATGGTGTGCGAAGGCAACTGTAGCAATGTGGAGTTGTCGATATTTTTGAACATTACGCTTGGTGCGGTCGCGTCATATCTGAACCCGTTGGATGTCACTGTATCGCTGTAAATGGAAAGAGAATTGACAGTTTTTACCGAAACGTAATGCGTCAAAGATTCATCCAGTGCAAGTGCATGATTTACAAAACCGGTGGTGGTCGCTGGAGTCCAGTCGACGACATCTGTAGCTCCGGGATTTGTGCCTATGGAATATACATACATCACTGCCGAATTCGTTGCATAACTCCAGTTGGCGGACACTCCTGTCGTTTCGGTAAGTATTTGCACATCATCTGATGGGCCGTCATTGACAGCCAGTACAGGCGGAGGAATGATGTCAGACGTGATCTTCGTGATAATCAGCATATCCCTGGCAATAGTAGAGTTAAGATCATTATCGGTAGCTTTGACCGAGAGATAGTTTTGACCAGGGGCAAGCGTGTCGTAATCGACTGTCCATTCATTCCTGAATTCCTGGGCATCGATGTTTGATTCCAAAGTTGTCCAGGGGATCAGGGTGGTTCCGGTGGAGTTCTCTCCGCAGGGAGAGCTTATCAGGGCGTACTGAACCGACGAAAGTTTCGCAGCACCAATGTCTTCGAAATCAATATCTATCACCGGGGATGTATCCGCAAATATTCGATCCGGCATATTGGAGACTATTCGCGGAGCTTGATGCTCAAAAAGCGGATATGCGTACTTTATAATACCGTCGAACAATTGGTAAACAGCAACAGTATCCCCTGAATCGTCAAATCTGATTTTATGCACTTTGTCGTTTTGATAAAGGGAGTAGTTTCTTGATAATGACGGGCCTTGCCCAACAGCAAGTAGATCGGCGCCTTGTCCTTCGACGCCAATGCCGATATGCCGTCCCATTATATCTATGGAATTGATATTGCCAGCGGCGTGATAAGTGCTGATGAGGGTGCCGAGAGTCGAATCGTACATATTCAGTTCTGTATTATTCTCGACTGTGAATATGTATTTGCCGAACATGGCGAATCTGCTTATTGGAGAAAATGGTACGAATGTTCCAGTCTCATAAGGCCGCGTAGGATTTGTGATGTCAATAATGGAAATCACCGGCAACGCAGAAGTATCACTTTGAAGAATATAGGCTCTGTTACCATCGACTGCAATCTGTCTGCCATTCACTGGAATAAATGAAGATACGAATGGAGAATGAACATTGGCTACATTAACTATGAATGATCCGCCTGATGTAGTTACATACAGGAACCCATTGGAATAGGTTGCGTCCGATCCCTCTTGCAGTTTGCCCGACAGGTATAGATTTGCGATCGAAACCGGACTTGTAAAATTGGAATAATCCCATATTTCCACAAATCCATTGCTTCTGAGTAAAAACACGATGCCGTTATCTCCGACAGCTCCGTCATATACAATGCCGGTCCCGATAGCTACCGGTGCTTCAACCCCCTTTTTGGTGAGGTCGAAGGCATACATCACAGATGATATGTTCATCAGCATCAGGCTGTCATTGGCATCTGATATTTTGTTTTGGTAATCATTGTACCATGCGGATATTGTTCTGTATGTGAGTTCGTTTCCGGATACAGTCACACGTAAAATTCTGTTTTTTGTAAAAAGTAAAAAAACATTATCCGTAATGGCAGTAAAGGCGATGACATGATCATTATTCAGTGAGCCTGTATCCACAAGCAACGGTGCCGATGGATTGCCAATGTCAACGATTCCAAAAACGCACGTACCCGTGGTGGAGCAGGAGCCTTTAACAAGCAAATATTTACCGCTCATCCGGATATCATAGAACAGGTTTGTATCGCGAACAAGAATATCGCTTACCATTACTGGAGCAGACGGATCTGAAATATCATAAGTCTGGAGGCGCCCGGTGTCCGTTATTAGATAAAGGAAATCGCCGTACCCGGCAATGGCATTTATCCGTGAAGCGAGAGTGTCGATCCTGACCGGATCATCCGGATTGGATATGTCATATCGCTCTATGTCATGGGTCTCGTTAAGTAGATAGAAAATGTCGCTTTGAATATATGCGATAGAAAGCCCGTAAGGCGAAGAGGGTATTATATTGTTCAGGACAGGGGTTTCAGCATCGGTAACATCGTAATATGAACCGTCAACAACGATATTGTTTTTCATTATGTCGTACCGGTAGCTCAGTTCAAGCGTGCTTCTGGGATACAATTTTGCCGACGGAGCATCGGGATTGGATAAGTCGATGAACATAGTCATATCATTTCCATTTCCCGCGGCGCACGAAACCGTTGCTTTATGTATCAGCGGATCAAAATAACAGGCATAAGGAAAGCGGTAAATCGACATGGGCATGTTCAAAGCCGTGTCATCGATACCGTACTTTATCATGCTTGTCCTGCTAATCATGTATACGTTATTGCCATGTACATAACCGTTTACGATCATGGCGGGGGGGAAATATTCTACCGCCACCAGCGGGGAGGTTGGAGCCGGGCTTATCTGCGTGGCGTTGGGAAAAGCGAAGGAGTAAGAATTCGACACCGTCGTTTCGTTTCCGACATCGTCGACACAGGCAAAATGAACCGTCTGCGATGTCCCGTTTTCGGCAGAAACGTCGCAGCGATGTGACATGCGGCCGGTTGTCTTGCAAGTATTCTCCATCTGCTGGTAGGCAGTATGGCTCAGGCTCCATCTGCATGATGCTGATTCATCGGTAGTAAACTTAAGAGAAACAAAATTATCTACCAGGCGCCTGATGGTAGTGCCGTCAGGAGGAGTTATGGATTCGATTGCGGGACTCCTGTCGTCGACAATATTTATCAGCAGCGCATCAGTTGCAGTCGTGAGGGCGTTATTGCTGTTAATGGCTCTTATCGAAATGTACTTGGGCCCCTGCCTGAAGATTGAAAAGTCGATAGTCCAGTTCTGAGTGTATGTGTCGGAGGCAATGGGTTCTGCAATATTGGTCCACGAAAGCAACTCCGTACCGGTGCCTGATTGCATATCAGAAGCAGACCACACAGCATATTGCATCCACCTCAGTTCCGACCCGTCACCACTCGAAAAATCGACATCCATCACTGTAGCAGCCGCTTCACTCGCGTTGATGGTCGATACTACCGGCTGGTTGATCGTCACTATCGGTTTTACGAGCTGAGGCGACAAGGACATGGGCATCGTCGATGAATACCTCAAGGCAAGGAACGGGGCAAAACAAGCTGACATCTCCATGCTCTATTCCATCGATTATGCAATGTATAA
>CAZQSL010000180.1:0-5440 GCA_964595945.1 uncultured bacterium | reverse complement strand
TCATTAGCCTCTGTGTTGCCAGCGAGCGGGTCATCCGTGCGCGCCGCCGCCTTGCTGCCGCTTGCGATATTCACATCACCGGACGACTTTGCGAGTTTCAGCGCGCCTGCCACATCGAGATCGGCGCTGCCGAGGACTGACGAATTGTGGTTGCCGCCGACAGTCTCCTCGCGGTCGCCCTTGCATGACACATACAGGTTTTCACCTGCGATCAGTGTCAAATCCTTAGCGGACGCGATATAAACATCGCCTTTTTCGGAGTCCAGCAGAACCACACTTCCGGCACCATCCTGCATGAGTATCCGGCGTGAACCGGTAGTCGCATCAAGCATGAAACGATTGTCAGAAGCGTCTTTCAGGTAAATCTTCTCTTTGCCGTCCTCGGAGCGGATAAGTATATGCTGCCCCTTGCGGTCAGTGATTTTGATCTTCGTCTGGCCGTCAGTATCATCAAGTTCTATGCGGTGACCGGTTTTTGTCTGCCAAGCGTGGTTGTCGGGAGCTTCCCGCTTTGCATCGCCTGTTTCGGCCTCATCCCAGAATCCGGTCTGCGCTTTTTCCTTTTTATGGGTAACATCGGCGGCTTCGGTCTTATCTTCAGGGGCTGCCCACCAGACGCCAACCCACACGGGCCGGTTCACATCTCCCTGCTCGAACTCAATCCATACGGACGAGTCTTTCTTTGGGATAGAAAAGAACCCCGTGTCGGAATCGCCCCCATAAGGCACACACGGTAGTGCCCAGTCGAGAACTTCATCATCTCCGAACACTTGAGGACACTTACACTTGAGGCGTCCGCGATGCTCAGGGTCTTTGTTGTCCGCGACAATCCCGCGAAATTTACCTATGAATGACGGCATGTTTCTATTCCTTATTATTTGGTCTTTTGCGACGCGCCCAGCGGCTTGGGAGACACCTGCTTTTTGCCAGAGTCGAACTTCTTATTTGCTTCAGTCTTCGACGAGTTGCCAGCTGCGTTTCTTGTGAGTTCAAGGCTGCTGTGACAGCCATCGGAACCAACTTTGAGTGTATGGGTTTTCACTATCCAGTCGCCGGAGAATATGGAGCCGACACCGCGAATGGTAATCTTGTCACCGGCATTTATGGACGGCATACCATGTTCGAGTTCGAGCGAGCCTTCCATCGCTTTTTCATTTTTGTAATGCTTGGCGGCTGTCGCAGTGTCGAGACCGTCCTGCGTGTCGGGAAGCGCGCCACCAACTGCATTGTCTTTTATGACGTGCTTGGTATCGACTTCACTCTTGCCGCCGCCTGTGCCGACGCCTGATATACTGCCGCCGGGTTTACCGGACGGTATGGAATCGCCGCTTCCCCGTTTCTGTGGTGTTACATTTTTCATTTACGCGACTCCCGTGGGCGATGATGGCGCGCGGTTCATGGTTCCGCTCGGCGTTTTGCCCTGCGGTTTCGCCGCGCTGTCTTTCGATGATGCCTTGACCGTTTTCTTCGATTTGCTGTTTATGTTCGCCGCCTCGACATCCTTGCCGGTTTCGTCACTGGCGTATCTCGGCGAGAACGATTTCACGAGGTGGTTGCCGATGCGGTAATCGAACGAGGCGACTGCGGACTGGTCGTCGAGATCGGGAGCTTTCTTAAACTGCATCACGCTGCCCTTCACGCGAAACACGAAGTTCTCCTTGCGAGCCAGCTTCTTAAGGAAGTCCACATCCGATTCGCCAGCCTGTGATTCCTGCGGCACGATTTCCTTAGTTTCGTCCACATCAGGAGTCCAGCCATGTTTCGCGGCGATCTTTTTCGCGATGTCCGAGCGTTTCATTTTCTTCCATGCCTTGTTGACCTGCGCTTCGTGCCCCTTCTTCGAAAGAGCCGAACATTCGATGGTGAGAGTCGGGATGCCGTTTTCGGGAAATGTGGGAGTCAGCCCAGACACTTCGCCGGTGAAGGATTTGGTTTCACCCATGTAGAATCCCGCAACGATAGAAACAGACGCGCCCTTTGCGGCTGCCCCCTGAAAGGTAAAATCAGGATCGTTCACGTTGATCGTGGCCGTGTCCTTGTCCTCGGCTTCGTCCTTTATCTCCACATCCGTTATGAGAGATGGGGTGATTGCCGTGCCGCCGACCGTGACGGAAAAGAATGGGGATGCTATGGCTGGCATGTCATTTCACCTCAAGCGGAGGAATCCATATCTGCTTTCCCACCGGCAATTCGAGCGGGTCTATGCCGGGATTTTTGTCGAGGATCAGCCACCAGTAATCGGGAGAGCCGTAATAGTGGTAGCTGATGTTGTCGATCCTGTCAGTTTCGAGAACCGTGTGAAGGATGCTGCCATCCGGCACAGTCCGGTCAATCTCGCGAAATGTGAGAGTATTGCGAATGCGGCCGCCAAACGAGCGGTTGTAAACACACACATTTTCATAACGAGAACCTTCGAACACCGGCATTTCCCGACTCCGATTATTTATAGTTGTTGATGACGAAATTCACCTGAGCCTTCGCGTACACAGGCTCGAACGACGCGTTGAACATTTCTTCCGTGAACTGCACCTGCGAGACGTAACCGTCCCATGTACGTGAACCGATGCCGAGAACGGCTTCCGGCGGAGGAACGAACTGACCGGATGACTGAGTAAAAGCTTCGAGCGCTTCCATCTGCGATGTTACCGAGCCGCCGCCGATTGATTCGAGCACAAGTTCGAATGTCACATTACATTCGCCGCCGCCGGTATATTGCACGTAGGCTCCCGGCGATCCCGGCGCGAGACTCGATGCATAAGTCGCCGCCGCCTGCCGCTGAATCTGCGATGGATTGACCGAAAATGTCAGTCCGGCGCCCTTGCCGACAAGGAATCCTTTAGCGGGCGATGGGAATATGGTGTTGACGCTCACGACAGGTTCACTCCCATCGACGGATTGAAATCGTTGGAGAAAGCGGCTTCACGGCGGCGCTTCTGCATGAGATCGAGCTTACGCATGATGATCGCGGCGAGTTCGTCAGCAGTCTGCTGATTGATTTCCTTTACGCCGGGCAGCGTGATGTGAATGCTGTTGTGATTCGTTACCGGAGATGAAACCGGCCTCGAAGCAGACCCACCGCCGGAGCCGGGAATTCTCTCCGCGAAACTTACGATCTTCTGAACGGCAGGCGCGGGAGTGATGACTTCCCCTGCGTGGAGGACGCCTCCCGCGAATCCGGTCTTAGCAACGTACGCGCCGCCTGCAGCCGGTTTGTGAGTTACTGGTGGGGCACTGTGCTTTCCGGCGGTGTTTTGCGCTACGGATGTACTCGGGCCGGTCTGGGTGGAGACGGACTTAATATTAATGGTAGGAATTTTCACGCCCGGCAGCTTGTTGAGAAGAGCGATAATCTGATTGATGCGCTGAGCGGCGGAGTTATATATCGAAGTCCAAACGTTCGCGGCCCGGTTTCTGATCGAATCCCAGAACGAGTTGATGCGCCCGACGAGGCCTGAAACCGATGATCTGATCGAAGTGATCACGGCGATTACTACAGAGCGGACGCCATTCCACACGGCAACGACTGGGCCCCTGATTCCGTTCCACGCGGCAGCGATAAATGAAACGGCTGTGGCGATGTATGATCGGACGGTATTAATCGCGCTTTGCACGATGCGGGTGACATAACTCCAGACATAATTCCACGCACTCGGAATCATCCTGAAAATTGCTGCGATTAGTGCAACAGATGATTGCACAAGATTGCGAACGAAGGCAAATGATGTTCGGACGGCATCGGTTAGGACGCGCCATGGGTACGTGACTATGACTCCGAGGCTGTGAAAAGCAGAAATGAGAGACGAATGAATAATCTGCCCGGCGCTCGCAAACCAGTGGATTGCTGAACTGACGGCCTGTGCGATGGCAACTCCGAATTTCACGATTCCGACGATAAGCCGGAAGATGGAAAGGATGATCCAGCCGATAATGGGAAGAATGAATGAGAGAATCCTGATGAAGATCGTGATCACCCGGATGGCGATAGTGAATGCAAAGGCGAATACCTTTCCGAGAATTCTTCCGACCGACTGTGCGTCGCCGCCTGCCTTTTTGCTGCTCCCTGAAAACATCGCGAAGAAGCTGCTGACAATGCCCCACGCGGTTTTGAAAAAGTAGATGATGTATTTTACTACCGGCCCGATTGCCGAGAGCAGATTTCTGAAGACTGGCCCCACGACAGATAGAGCACCGCTGATGAATCCCTTTATTCCGCTGAAAACTGCTTTTATGAAGTCCGCGATGCCGGTTACAGTGGTCATGAGTCCGCCCGTCGCGAGTGACTTCTGAAGTTCCGGCGCGATGGGCTTGCCGCGAAGGATCGATATCACGCCAGACACAACATTCGAAATGGTCTGAAAACCTTCGTGAAGCTGTTTCCATATCGGCCCCACAAAATCACGGATGCCCCCGAAGTTGGTCTTCCACGCGTAATAAAGGGCGAATCCGGCCGCAACGAGCGCGGCTATGACGGCGATAACGGGAAGTATGGCGGTCACTATACCGCCGATGGCTGCACCGGCAGTCGGAAGCGCCGCGAGACCGACAGAGAGCATGCCGAATGCGCCGAGGAATGTAAGGATAATGCCGCCCGCGATGAGAAGTCCGGCGAAGGCGGCCACGAGACGAACGATGCCTTTCAACGCTCCAGGGTGCGCCTTCGCCCATTTCTGAATGCCCTGTATGAAAGAAGAAAGCGCTTTCGCCGCTCTGGTCACATAAGGCACGAGCTGCTGGCCAAGCGTGATGGCGACCGCAACGAGTGAGTTCCACGCGATCTTCATCTGCGCGTTCATGGCTTTCGTCGAGTTGTCATATTCCTTCTGCAGTGATGTGCCTTCCGCAAACGCGCGATTGGATGCGTCGACAAACCGGGCGAGAAGCGACTGCTGGCCGTTCGCGGATTTCGTGGCTTCGACGAGTTTAAGTATGACATCCGTGCCACGCGCTCCGCCGATGCCAAGATCGTTGAGCATTCCGGCTACCTGAAACTTGTCGAATCCCTTCATGCCGTTAGCGAATTTCATGAGAGCGCCGAGTGCATCCTTCTCCATCATCTGCTTGAACTGATCGGTTGAGACGCCTGCGACTTTTGCGTATTTGTCGGTCTTCTTCATCATCTCCATGAACATGTCGGACATGGCCGTGCCGCCGACTTCAGCGGAGATGCCCATGTCGGTGAGCGCAGCGCCGATTGCAGAAATCTGCGGCATGGTGAGTCCGAACGTCGAACCGGCTCCAGCCATACGGCTCGTCAGGTCGGCGACCGTCGGCGCTGTGGCCGTCGAGATGTTGGAAAGCTCGTTCAGGACGGAACCCATGTTCTTTGCCTGCGAGATCGGAATCTTGAATTGGTTTGCGATCTGGGCGAGCGCGGCCCCGCCTTCTTCAGCAGAAAATTCAGACACCGCCGCGAGCTTGGCGACCGTGTCGGTGAACGACG
>CAZQSL010000179.1:0-5446 GCA_964595945.1 uncultured bacterium | reverse complement strand
CAGTGAATCGAACAGCAAGCCTCTCCCGTCATTCAGTCCCAAAACCGCATGCCTCCCGTCGCGTGAAATACCGATGCACTGACCGGAGGAGGATGCCTTTTCATAATACGGTCGCAAAACCGGTATCCGGTATTCCCATCTGACTTTGCCTGTTTCACCATCGAGGTTATATACAGTGCCATTGGTATATGGAGTTTTCCTGAAGATCACCGGCAGCCACGTCGAAGTGTGCAACACGACATCAGCCCCACTGTCTCCGGCCGCAAACCATGTTATCGCAAATGGCAGAGGCTCCCTTTCCGGCCACTTCCATTTCACTTTCCCCGTTGCGCCGTCGAATCTGTAAACGAGACACTTGTAAACATACTTTTCGCCTATATACCACCCATGCGTGCCGATCGCGATCAGATCACCGTCATCAGTGACTTTCAACTGATACACACCCGGCAGATTGTAGAGCGAATAACTGTCCCCATTTTCCTCGATACTCGAATATTCGATGTCATCCGCTAACCGGTATTTCCACAACACCCTGCCACTTTCCACTTCGATGCAGAGCAGGTAACCATCCGGACTTTGTTCGCCGATATACACCACCGTTTTACCCGACACTTTCCCCCAGCCAATCCTCTTTACCGAACCTTCCGCAAGGTGCCGCCTGGACACGATCCTTCCGCTCGTCGTGTCCACTATTCTAAGAAAGCCATTTATGGTGCCGATCGCAAGGAGGGTCCCGTCCGGTGAAAACTTCACACAACTGTCAGGCGCTATTCCCATGCCTATCCCGTGAGGCTCAACACTCTCAAGAGGGATCACTGCGATCCTGAATGGCGACGGTTTCAGAGGCGCGATCATGGATACTCGATGAATTGCCGAATCACTCCCAATCGTTATCATGTATTTATTGCCCGGTTTCCATTTGAAAAACACCAGCAGCTTATCGTCGCCAATTCTGGCAACATCGTGTCTGTTCCGACCAGTTTTCCATTCGATTATGTCCTTCCCGTTATCTCGCACCGAAAGTGAATCAGCCTCGAAATTCGTGACACCAATTCCATTTCTCACGAAATATATGTCCGGCTTCACATCACGATGCCCACATCCACATAGTGTCATCACTAATGTCAACGCTATGAAAGCGGTCGCCACATTATTATTCATTCTCATTCAGGCACGTTCCCTCTCTGAGCGGGATAAAGTGCCATTCTTCCGTGCATTCGCGACATCCTCGCACAACTTCAATATCGCATCCACAGACAGACACACCGGCAATCCGCATCTTTTTGCGAGGACAGTGGCGACCGGAGGCCTGACGCCTGTCGTTTCGAGTAAATCAATATCCTGAAAAATCACTTCCGGCGTATCGTCTGCTATAATCCGTCCAGCTTTCATCATGACTACCCTGCCTGCGAATACTGCAGCAGTCTCGACATCGTGTGTCGTGAAAACAACCGCACTGCGTCGCTTAACCATCTTTATCGCGCTCAGCACATCCGCAATGCTCTCCCTGTTCTGCCCCGTCGTCGGTTCGTCGAGCAGCAGCAGCGATGGCTCCATCGACAGCACCGCCGCGAGCGCCGCCCTGAGCCTGCGGCCTTTCGAAAGCGACAGTGCTGGATTTCCCAGCGCATCGTCAAGCCCGAGCGCAACCGCCAGTTCCCTTACCCTCAGTTTTATCTCTCCGGCAGCGCATTTCATGTTGGCCGGCCCGAACGCGATTTCATCCGCCAGTGTCTTCTCGAATAGCTGCATGTCCGGGTTCTGAAATACCATGCCTATATTTTTAGCGTGGCGGCCCGCCACTTCATCGCTTGCATACTTGCTGACGAACGTAATGTCGCCGCCACTTGGCCGAAACAAACCAGCCATCAGTGAAAGAAGAGTGGATTTCCCGCAGCCGTTATGCCCCATCACCGCCACAACATCGCCGTCATGAATATCCAGCGACACGGCATCGACCGCTGCTTCCATCGATCCTTTATAGAAATACGTGACCCTCCTCAGACGCACGACATCTCTCGACACATCTCCTTGCGTCATCGACGTTCCGGCTCTATTCTCGTTCGCCGTTTCAGCTCCCGCTATGACTTTTCTTACTCCAGCAACAGCGTTATCGCCCCAGTCTTCCGTCACCCTCAACCCCAGACCGTCGCAGACGGCCAGTTCATCCGGTATTTTCAGACCGAGCCTGTCAAATAGTTCGAGATGATCAGGCAATTCACTTTTCCTGAAATCAGCGACAACAGATCCTTCGTCCATCACTACAATCCTGTCCACAAGCGGCAGAGTTTCAGGTATGCGGTGCTCGACAACTACAATCGTGATCCCGGATTCTTTCAGATCGCGTAGACATGCCATGACCTCGCGCGCGCCGGATGGGTCGATCTGGCTGACAGGTTCGTCAAGAGCGAGTATCTGCGGGCGGAGAGAAAGCTGCGACGCGATAGCAAGCCGCTGCTTCTGACCACCAGAAAGCGCACGCGTCTTCCGGGGCTCGAACCCCGAAAGACCGACAGCTTCGAGCGCCGCCGCGACCCTCCTGCTTACTTCCACTTTATTCAATCCCATGTTTTCCGGTCCGAATGCCACCTCGCTCCTCACCGTCTGTGTGAATATCTGGTCATCTGGCGTCTGGAAAACAAGACCGGCCAATTGTGCGAGCACCGGAATACTTGACTTCTCAGTATCCATCCCACAAATACGTATCTCGCCAGTCAACTCACCGTTACTTTCATGAGGAATGATACCGTTGAACAACTTCAGCAGAGTGCTCTTGCCGCACCCAGTTTTACCTGTCAGAAGAACAGCTTCGCCCCCCGCGATCTCAAGTGAAATGTTTTTGAGAGACATATATTTACCCTGCGGATATCTGAACGATACATCCCGCAGTGAAACGATACTGCTGTTGGGCAGTTCGTTTACACACGATGCTTCGTATATTTCACGCTTGGTATTCATCAATTACCCCATAGTAAAGAAACGCTATTTTCACCACACTCATTGAAAAGGAGGGATGCCCCGGAGGGCATCCCCGAAAAGGAGATATTCTGAAAAAAACACTTCAATCAAAATTTGTAGCTGAAGCCGGTATACAGAGCGGTGCCGAGTTCTTTATAACCAAGTCCCTCGATGACATTCGCATTGAAAACATTTTCTATCCTTACAAAGAAATCTGTCTTCGCGTTCAGCTTTTGGTTGAACTTGAGATCAAATTTCGTGTACTTGGGGATCGTTAGCTGATACGCATAATCGGGCCGGCTGCCAATGACATAAAGATCGCCGATGAGCGAGTAATTCAAATGCCTGTAAGCAAGTGAGAAATTAGCCTTGTTTTTAGCGGTCTGTACTGCCGGAGTTTCAACACCGGTATTGCTTATGTCCTTTGCGTCGGTGTATGTGTAGTTCGCGTTGAAATTCAGCCTTTCACTGATCTTCCATCCGAACTCGCTTTCCCAGCCCTTTGTCTTGGTTTTCGCGACATTGTAATAACTGCCGGTACTTGTCGCCCTGTCAGTGTACTGGAACTGGATAGCGTCAGTTATATCAGCATCCCACCACATCCAGCCATAAGTAAATTTCTTCGTCATGTCTGCGCCTTCGAACCCGAATTCCCACGACTTGCTTGTTTCCGGTTTCAGGTTTGTGTTCCCGTATTTCGGATGAAACATTTGAAACATCGCTGGAGCGCGAAACCCGGTGCCATAATTCATTTTCACAGCGAATGGAGAATGATTGACAAAATACTTCACGCCAAGATTTTCTGTTGTCTCGCTCCCGGAGATGTTATGGTCCACATATCGCATACCACTCGTAATCGACAGCGCATCCTCAAGACCGAGCCACTGGTTGAACATGTAATATGACTTCATATCCACATCAACATGCGTATTGCCATTTTTTCCGCTCTGATCGTAATCCTGCTTTAAGAAATCGAATCCGGCCGTGATGGTATCAGAACCACCGCACACGCTATCGAAGGATAGCGTGTGCGAATAGTCGAGATCGTAATTTTTACCGGCAAGCTGACTGTAGACCCCGTTGCCATCATCGTAGTAAGCAAAAACATCGCCAGCAGCGTATGTCACTCCCTTGTATTTGTAGCCGTCATAAGGCGCTGTAACATAGCCGAGCAGTCCGTTGTTGAGATTTATGTCATACATCTTGTGATAGCCATAGCCGAGTTTCAGCTTGTGTGTCCAGTTTTCCGAAAGGCCGTGTGTGAAGGTCACTGAGCCCGACAAATCTGTTCCATCCCTTTCCTTGTCCGGGTCAGGCAACTGAACATTCCACCAGTATCCCTGAGGCATTGTGTTATCATACGTACCCATGAGTTTCGAATAATGCAGCTCCGCGTAGCTGTATCTGACAGTAGAGTCGATATTTACCGGACCAGCTTTCGTTGTGAACCGCGCGCTAACGTTTTGATGTATATACTTCTCTTCATCGATAATACCGACAGATGTTTCATTGGCTATATCGAGAAGATATGTACTCTGACCGAAACCGCCAGACACGGACGCGCCAATATTCTGATCACTGAGCGTTCCGTTGCTGTATCTGAAATTGCCCGTAGGCTTTCCCTTTTTCCCTTTTTTTGTAATGATGTTGATGACACCCATGTCGGCATTCGAGCCATACAGCGTACTTTGCGGTCCCCGGACAACTTCGATTTTTTCGATATTTTCTGTGCCGAGATTCATCAGCACAGTCGTCGATGTACCATTGGTATCACTCGCATCGTTGACATTCACGCCGTCTATCATCAGAATGACATGTTGCGCCTGCACGCCTCTGACGCTCATGCTCGTAAATCCACCCGGTCCGCCCGACTGTTTGAATTCGATCCCCATAGTATCGCGCAATGCCTCGTTGACGGTTGTGTACTGATGCTCCTCAATGTCTTTCGAGGTGATGATGGAAATCGAGTCGGAGAGGTGTTTTACTGGTGTTTCAGTTTTTGTCGCCGTGACGGACACGGCTCCGATGTCATAAGTCTGCGTCGCTGTTCCCACCTTCCGGGTTGCTTCATCAGCGGCCATTGCCGACTTGCATGAGCATGCCGTCATCGCTACGACAAACAGGATTGCTGCTGCATAATGTTTCTTCATCATGCCCTCCGTTGGTTTTGTGTTTTCATTTATATAAAACGCCGCCGTCACTCCGTGAGCTTTCCGCTCTTCTTCGTAGTGATCGTCAGTCGTTTGCCTCCAGCTTCTTTCACGATGTCGATGATCTTCACCGTATAACCGAGCGGCGTGTCCGTGTCGGCCTTGAGTACGACCACTTTTTCGCGGTCGTTTTTCAGTTCAGGCGCTATGAACCCACCAAGCGCATCCATTGTCACCGGCCTGTTGTTGAGATATATAGCGTTTTCACGCGTGATGAATATGTTCTGTCAAGCGGCGGTGAAAATTGACCCAGGAGCGGCGTCGAAAATTGACCCACC
>CAZQSL010000178.1:0-5554 GCA_964595945.1 uncultured bacterium | reverse complement strand
CCCATTGTCATGGCAAATCAACATATTCCTTTCAATACAGCCACGGTCGACAATACGCTGATCCCACATTATCCGCCACCAGAGCATAGTCTGTCCTTATGGCATGATACATATCAATTATGCTATAGTTTTGGCTGGAAAGGAACGGAAAATTTTCAATACTGTTTTTCCGTCTGCATGATCAATGTCTTCAAACACCTGCGACCCTGCCTGCACGACAAGGCTTATCATCACCCGACATGGCGAAACCGACTGGAACAGACAGCTACGCATCCAGGGCATCACCGATCTCGCGCTCAACGATCACGGCCGCGAACAGGCGCACCGCCTCGGGCTCCGTCTCGCCCGCTACAGAGACACTATCGACATCGTCTGTTCAAGCGGCCTTTCGCGGTCCGACGAAACAGCACGCATCGTCATCTCCCACCTCCCTACCCCCCCGCAGCATGTCGTACTTCCTGTCATCCGCGAGCGCAATTTCGGCAAATTCGAGGGACTACGGTGGGACGAAATCAAGGAAAAATACCCCGATGATGTCGAGCAATACGCAGCGGACCCCCTCGATTACCGACCCGGTGACGGCGAATCCCGCGCCGACGTACACAAACGCGTCAACCATTTCTTCGACGAGTTCGTAGCCGGCAACCTCTGCAAGACCATCCTCATCGTCACACATGGAGGATACAATTCATCAGTGCTCAAGCCCCTGCTCGGCCTCCCGCTCTCGGCTCAGACCCCATTCAATGTCGACAACTGCTCACTGTCGATCATCGACCGCCGCCCCAACGGCACGTGGATCGTCAAATGTCTCAACGACACTGTCCACAACGAAGATTTGTTCGAAATGCCCGAATTCCGCCCCATAAATATCACACTGGGCAAGTAACCCGGTGGCTGCATTTCCCTCTGCCGCTCGATGACTCCCGGAAATGGCAAAGCACATGATCGACACCGAATCTCTCAACCCTGCCTCCGAAGCGCATGGACTCATCCTCAATGTACATCACGGCACCACGAAAGACGGCCCCGGCTGGCGCTCTATCGTCTATTTCATGGGCTGCAACCTGCGCTGCCTCTGGTGCTCGTCACCACATACGATCCCGATGCGACGGAGCCTCCTGCTGTACCCCAAACTCGAAAAATACCCGGCTATAACCGTAGCCACATGCCCCCATCGCGCCATCACACTGTCACTCGACGGCGAAAGTTCGGCCACCGACCGCTCACAATGCACCGGTTGTGCGACTCACGACTGCGTGGCATCATGCCCGGATGGTTCGCGCGAATCAGCCGGTTATCTCACCACTTCCGGACAACTGCTCGCCGAAATCGCACCATACCGGCAATTTCACCCCAAGTACGGCGTCACCATCTCCGGCGGAGAGCCGACAGTGCAATGGGATTTTTTCACCGCCTGCCTCTCCGCATTCAGATCATCAGGACTCCACACTGCGGTCGAGACCAACGCGACTTCTCCCCGCCTCACCAAAGCCCTGCCCCTGCTCGATCTCGTCATCTGCGACCTCAAACATTTCGACGACGACGCCCATATCCGCATCACCGGGCATTCCAACCGACAGGTGATCGCCAACATCACGGCCATCGCCGCGGCCGGACACCCCCTGTGGGTGCGCATCCCGGTCATCCCGACTCTCAACGATGGCGACAATCTCGTTCGCTCCGCCGATTTCCTCGCTTCGATCGCCAGCCCCGGTCTCAGTGTCGAAATCCTCGGATTTCACAAACTCGGCGAACACTACTGGCACGCGCTCGGCAAGCAATACCCCGCATCCGCATTTTCTCCTCTTTCAGAACCCGATCTCGCCGCCTGCCGCGAAATTTTCTCCTCGCGGGGACTCGATGTGCTGAAAACCTGAACTCCATAAAATCGTGCTAAAGACATCGCTCTATGATATATATTAAGGAATACGGCAAAACAGCCTGATATTTTTTTAAAGCTTGCTTGACAGTATTGCACTAAGTATTTATACTTCAAGTATGAAAAAGCAAAATGTGTGATTTTGCATAAAACTCTGGAGGTACCCGTCATGGGCAAAGTTATAGGAATTGACCTCGGAACAACCAATTCGGTAGTCGCTGTAATCGAAGGCGGCGAGCCCATCGTAATACCCAATTCGGAGGGTGCCCGCACCACTCCATCCGTCGTTGCTTTCACAAAAGAGGGCGAGCGCATCGTCGGACAGGCCGCAAAACGGCAGGCCGTCACCAATCCCGACAACACCGTCATGAGCATCAAGCGACACATGGGCCGCGACCACGCGACTCTGCTCAATGGCAAAAACCACACCCCCCAGGAAATTTCGGCGATGATCCTCCAGAAACTCAAGGAAGAAGCCGAAGCCTACCTCGGACAGACCGTGACTCAGGCCGTCATCACCGTACCCGCCTACTTCGAGGACAGCCAGCGCCAGGCCACCAAAGACGCCGGCCGCATCGCCGGCCTCGAAGTCCTTCGCATCATCAATGAGCCCACCGCCGCCGCTCTCGCTTATGGTTTCGACAAGGACGCTGAAATGACTGTCCTTGTTTACGACCTCGGCGGCGGCACATTTGATGTCTCAGTCCTCGAAATCGGCGACGGATGCGTCGAAGTCAAGGCCACCGCCGGCAACAATTTCCTCGGCGGAGACGACTTCGACCAGCGCATCGTCGACTGGATGATCACGGAATTCAAAAAAGATCAGGGCATTGACCTTGCCAAGGACAGAATGGCCGTCCAGCGGCTGCGCGAAGCAGCCGAAAAAGCGAAAATCGAACTCTCGGGCCGCATGGAGATCACCATCAACCTCCCCTTCATCACAGCTGACGCTTCCGGCCCCAAACATCTTGACCTCAAGCTCTCCCGCGCGGAATTCAACAAGATGACCGCCGATCTCGTCGAAAAGACTCTCGGGCCCATGAAACAGGCTCTCAGCGACGCCAACCTTTCTCCCAAGGACATCAGCCAGGTGCTCCTCGTCGGCGGCTCTACACGCATCCCCGCAGTGCAGGAACTCGTCGAGTCGGTTACCGGCAAAAAAGCCAACAAAAGCATCAATCCCGACGAGGTCGTCGCTGTCGGCGCCGCCATTCAGGCCGGCATCCTGACCCGCGAGGTCAAAGATGTCCTCCTCCTCGATGTCACCCCACTCTCCCTCGGCATCGAAACCCTCGGCGGCGTTTGCACCAAGCTCATCGAGCGCAACACCACCGTCCCCACACGCAAGAGCGAAACTTTCACCACTGCCGCCGACAATCAGACAAGCGTGGAAATCCACGTCCTGCAGGGCGAACGCGAAATGGCCGCCTATAACAAGACCCTCGGCAAATTCCAGCTCGTCGGCATCCCCCCTGCCCCACGCGGCATCCCCAAGATCGAAGTCACTTTCGATATCGACGCCAATGGTATCGTCAATGTTTCGGCTAAAGACACTGCCACCGGCAAATCGCAAAACATCACTATCAGCGCTTCCTCCAACCTCTCCAAGGACGAAGTCGAGCGCATGGTACGCGAGGCCGAAGCTTCCGCCGAGGAAGACCGCAAAAAACGCGAGGAAATCGAAATCCGCAACAATGCCGACAACCTCGTCTATCAGATCGAAAAAAATCTCGCCGAATATGGCGACAAGCTCCCGCCCGCCGAAAAGGAAACCATCGAGGCCGAGCTCGCCAAGACCAAAACCGCACTCGAAGGCTCCGATGTCGAAGCCATCAAAAATGCTCAGGAAGCCCTCCTCAAAGCCAACCACCGTCTCGCCGAGATCATGTATCAGCAGGCTTCCACTGCCGAGCAGTCCGGCCCCGGCGCATCGCCGGAAAATGGCCCACAGCCTTCCGCACCTCAGGACGACAATGTTGTCGACGCTGAATTCGAAGACGTGAAATAAAAGCCGACCGCTTCTTTTCACCAGCTTCATTTTATGATGACGGGGGGGGAAAGCCCTTCTCCATGAAAGCTCCCCCCCCCTGATCATCCTGCTCGCTTCCCCACACTTCCCACCCAGACACACCGGAGGACTTAATGAAGATCAAGATTGGCCCTGACGACAGGAAAAATACTGCCGGTGGGCATGATACCGGCGAAAAAACCAACCGACCCGAAGGGACGGTGACTGACAATGACTCAAACATATCAGCAGATATTTCAAATACTGATCAACCGAATGGCGATCGCGGAACACGGCACCCGGATACTCCTGCCGGAGTGGAAACCCCGCAGGCGCCCTGCGGCCAGTGCCATTGCAATGAGGACGAAGCGTCCTGCTGCCAGCAGGATTCGCAGGACTGCGCGGATGACGCACAGCTTGTGAAAGACCTGCTCGCACGATCGGAAAAAGCGGAAAAAGCCGCCGCAGAATACATCGATCACGCACAGCGCCTCAAAGCCGAATTCGACAACTTCAAAAAACGCACTATCCGCGAAAAGGCCGACCTCACGAAATTCGCCAACGAAAACCTTCTCCTCAGGCTACTGCCTGTCGTGGACAACCTGTCGCGCGGCACTTCCTACGCAGCTCAAAACACTCAGGACGAAGAAATCCTCAAAGGCATGAAAATGGTCGAACGCCAGCTCATCGACACCCTCGCGGAGTTCGGCGCAGCACCATTCGAATCCGCCGGCCAACCCTTCGACCCATACCGCCACGAGTCTCTCTACTGCATGGAAAACGACGAACTCGAACCCAACACGGTCGTACAGGAGATCGAAACCGGATGGACGCTGCACGATCGTGTCCTGCGCCCCGCGAAAGTCGCGGTTTCAAGAAAATCCGAGTGCCCGGAATAGACACCAATTCTATCAATTGACGTGGCCGCGGCGCCACGCCATATACACCTTACATTTCCCGCAAACGGAGGTGACATCACATGGCTGACCATTACAAGACACTCGGCGTCGACCGTAACGCCTCCGAATCCGACATCAAAAAAGCCTACCGCCGCCTCGCGCGAAAATATCACCCCGACGTCAACCCCAACGACGCCGAAGCCGAAAGAAGATTCAAGGAAATCAACGAAGCCTATCAGGTGCTTGGCGACGCCGACAAAAAATCGAAGTATGACCAGTTCGGCGACGCGGCATTCAACCCCGGAGCGGGTGGCAACCACTACGGCGGCGGCGGATTCGACGTCGGCGACCTTTTCGGGCAAGGCGGCATGGGTGACATCTTCGACGTCTTCCTCGGCGGCCAGCGTGGCGGCAGATCAGCAAGACAGTCACGCCCGGCCCGCGGCGAAGATATCTATCTTACGGTCAATCTCTCGTTCGACGAAGCCTTTCACGGCGTCACAAAAGACATTTCATACAACGGATACGACTCATGCACAGCATGCGGCGGCACAGGCACCCTGCCCGGCACGAAATCCAAACGCTGCGACCGCTGCAACGGCACAGGCCAGACCCGCTCAGGCCAGGGACTATTCGGCATGATCTCTCAGCCCTGTCCCTCCTGCGGCGGCACAGGCCAGACCCCCGCCCCACCCTGCCCCACATGCGGAGGCCGCGGTGCCAGACCCGCCTTCCAGCGCGTCAACGTCAAAATACCCGCCGGCGCTG
>CAZQSL010000177.1:0-5569 GCA_964595945.1 uncultured bacterium | reverse complement strand
AAACACGAACTAGAGAACGAGAGAACTTTTTCCGATTCCCGGTTTGGCCCGGGGAATTCGGGCCGTGAATGGTTACTAAATGAGAAATAATCATGCCCTGAATTCATTAGGATCGACACCCAATTTTTTTATCTTCTTTGTCATGTTTTGACGATTGATACCGGCTTCGTGAGCTGCTGCGGTTATGTTGCCATGATGTTTTTTCAGCACGCTGACAATATATTCACGTTCAGCTTTTGTGGCGGATTCTTCTCTAACATGGGCAATGGGAATGATGCTGGCGGACGGGGAGTCGTTCTGGTTGCAAAAATTGCGGATGCTTGAGGGAAGTACATCGGCGTCAATGGCATCTTGTTGAGTGAGAATGACAGCGGATACGACAGTGTTTTTGAGTTGTCTTATGTTGCCGGGCCAGTCAGCGGATTCAAGTGCGTCAAGCGCTGATGGCGTGAAGTATGCTGTTTTACCTCTTGCGTTATTGGCTTGCATGAGAAAATGTTTCGCAAGAGGCAGGATGTCTTCGCGGCGTTCGCGAAGACATGGAAGTTCGATTTGGATGCCGCTCAGCCGGTAATATAGGTCTTTTCTGAATTGGCCGCTTTCCACATCTTCTATCAGGTTTCTGTTTGTGGCCGCGATGACGACCACATTTGTAGTACGGGATGTAGTGTCGCCCAGTCGGTAATAATGTCCATTTTCGAGTATGCGAAGGAGTTTTCCCTGAATTGCGCTCGAAGCGCCGGAAATTTCATCAAGGAAGATCGTCCCACCGTTGGCTTCTTCGAAAAACCCTTTTTTGTCAGTGACAGCGCCAGTGAACGAGCCTTTTGCGTGTCCGAATAGTTCGCTTTCGACAAGATTGTCCGGTATGGCGATACAGTTGACGGAAAACATTGGTTTTCGTAAGCGTGGATTCGATGGGTGAGATAGAATAGCCTGTGTGATGAAATCCTTCCCTGTTCCGGTTTCGCCTGAAATAAGCACTGACATTTCGGCTGCGGCGATTTGAGGGATTCTTGTAACGATATCGTTCATGATGGCGCTCTTATAGATAACGGAGTCAAGCGCAACAATGGTTTTGTCATCAGGATAGCCTGAGTTCAGCGGTTCCGTGTGTTTGAGCAGTCTGTAAACTATGAAACTCAAATTGTCGAAATTGAACGGTTTGTTCAGATATTCTGATGCTCCGAGTTGCAGGCTTTTAAGCGCCAGTTTGTGATCGCCGTATGATGTGAAGAATACGATCCGGGTGGCAGGTGAAAGCCGTCGCATTCTTTCGATGGTTTCGAGTCCGTTAATTCCAGGAAGCTTATAGTCGATGAGTGCGATGGGGTATTTGTAAGCACCGGTTTTTTCGAGTCCTTCTTCTCCGCTTTTGGCCCATACAATTTCATAGCCTTCCGACTGCAGACGGGTATCCACCCAGTCGGCAAATAACTCGTCGTCTTCGATCATCAGTATTCTCATTGATTCTCCATCATGTATGAGTGGCCAATATGCAATTATAGCTTATCATAATAGAAACACAATGAATGAGGCAATTCGCGGACATTTTGTCAACAGGTAATAATCAATTGGAAGTCGTTATTCATGGCTGATGACTCATTCCTGCAATCAGCCGTTTCACTTCTTTATCAAGCATCAAAAAGGCATCTGCCGTTTTTCGCGCATCATTCTGCTCGGCAGCCGATTCGAGATATTCAGCCGCATTTTTTGCATTGTCGGCAAATATCTGGGCAAAAGCTCCCTTGAGAGAGTGGGCCATGCGTGCCACACAATCCATGTCGCCTGCTTCTATGCATGATGACAGCCGGCTTATGATATCCGGCGCTTTTCGCTTCAGCGAAAGAATGATTGCCTCGAGGAACTCTTCGTTTCCGGCAAGTTCAAGCGCTGCGCTTCGGTTGAAGAAAACAGAATCTTTATGGTTGACGTTCGCATATGATTCAACTTGTGACGACATGGCGCTCACCGCGCTGGAATTCAGCTTGTCAGGGCAGTGTTTTGCCACAATCATCAAGAGTTGCGACAGAGTAAAAGGTTTCGCCAGAAAATCGTCCATCCCGGCTTCGAGGCATGCCGCGCGGTTGGTTGCGAAGGCTCCGGCTGTAAGTGCAACAATGGGAGTTCGTTTGTTGTTCTGCTCTGACAGACGAATCCACCGGGCCGCCTCAATGCCATCCATATCCGGCATACGACAATCCATGAGAATCAAATCATATTGCCTTTCCGAGGCACGCATGACTGCTTCGTGGCCATTACATGCGGCATCCACTTTGCATCCGATGCTTTTCAGAATCCTCGTTGCAATGAAGCGGTTCATTTCGATATCTTCCGCTATCAGCACACAGACTCCAGGGAGAACAACATTATCCGGCAAAGAAGCTAGAACTGAATCCTGACGTGATATTTCGTCGGTAAAAACCGGCAGTGGTAATTCGACACGGAAAAGTGTTCCTTCTCTCAAGCAGCTTTTCACGGAAATCGTGCCGTCCATAAGTTCGACAAGTTCCTTCGTGATAGCGAGTCCAAGCCCCGTTCCTTCGCCTCCGGAGGCTGATGTAGCGCCCTGGTAGAACCTGTCGAAAATCCTTGCCAGTGTTTCTTCGTTCAAGCCTATACCGGTGTCCTCGACTTCGATGGCGACTGGTTCGGACGTTAAGGTATGGTCGTCATGAAGGACACGCACCGTAATATGGCCGCACTCAGTGAATTTTATTGCGTTGCTGATAAGATTCAATAGAATCTGCTGTACCCGGATGCTGTCTCCCAGGAAATGACGGGGCGCGTTCTCACTGTATTCTACATTGATAGTAATTTTCTTTTCCGCTGACTTTGAGGACAGAAGCAATACGGTCCGCTGTACAATATCCGAAAGGCAGAAAGGACGGGATTCGATGGAAATATTGCCTGTCTCTATTTTTGAAATATCGAGCATGTCGTTGATAATGCCGAGCAGTGTTTCCGCCGAAACGTGGATGCCTTCCGCGAATTTCTTCTGTTCCATATCGAGGGAGGAATCGAGCATGAACCTCGATAAACCGAGGATCGCGTGCATTGGCGTACGGATTTCATGGCTCATATTGGAAATGAAGTTGCTTTTCGCCCGGTTGGCCTCTTCCGCCGCGCGTTTGGCCAGTTCCTGCTCGGTTATGTCATGAAAAACGGCGAACCTTCCGGATATTCGTACCAAGCGTCCGATGATGGGGGAAACCGACAAAATATATATCCTTTTTTCACTATTAGTTTCAATCTCAATTTTTTTAGAAACCGGCTCTCTGGTAACAAATAATTCCTGAACATCCGGCCACCACTTAAAAGTGCTTTCGGATGTTTTGCCGATGCAGTTTCCATGGACTTCGAATTTTTTTATCGCAGCGCTGTTTAGGTCTGCTATGCGGCTTCTCTCATCCAGAATAAGCATGCTCTCGTCAGTCGTTTCGAATGCTTCTCCACGCTCGACAGGCAGCAATATATCCTGATAAAAGTCATATTTCCTGAATGTCGCAAAAAGGTATATCTGAGTCGCCACATACAGAAACCCGGAAATGTTGATGTGTGGGACAAATGATATTCCGTTAAAATACATCGCATCCACAACCACCGGTAACGGAAAGGCCATTAGCATGGCGAGGCTCGTTTGGCGGGAAGACTTACCCGCGTGTACAATCGAAGGGATAATAATCACGGTAATTGCAACAAGCATCGCCGTGTAATAAACTTGGTAGAAAAGATATACTGATCCTAGATCATAGTCTGGAATCCATACATTTGCAGTCTTGTATGCAATTAGGCAATTATATATGAAAAGTTCGTGGTAACTCGATGTGAGCGCAATAGAAATGATGAACATTGGAAAGATGGCAAGCAACAGGACAGCCGCTGTGCTCAGCCGGATATTCCTGTTGCGAAAGCGCAGTGCCAGCAATGCGCCGAGGTTGAGTAAAATACAGGCAAACAGCGGGCGTAATTTGGTGGCAGCAAGTTTCCACTCCGGCACGGCCAGCGAGAACTCAAGAAAATAGGTCATGCACCAGGCCGAGAAACTGAGCATCAACCAGAAAAGCATGGACGCTGCCCTTGACTCGCGGTAGTGCCGGGACAAATAGATGGCATTCCCAACACCGACGAGGGCGGCAATCAACATTGGATAGTAATAGCAATAGTAATTTACAGTCATGGTTGTCTCGTAAATACATAAGTTACAGCTTATACGATAACGATATTCTATGCAGTTAATCCATGCAGTACAAACCTTTATATTATAGTGCGAATCAGGGTATTGATATCACCGCCAGTGAATACTGATCCTGATTACTACTGAAACTCAGTAAGCAAGATTTTTCGCTTCGCTCAGTCGATGTGCCAAGTCACAGTTCAATATGCGCCGGGCGAATGGAAAAAACGGCTGCCAATCAGAAATTGGCAGCCGCTGTTCTAAGGAGGCTTGATAACAGGCTGGTCTTGCGGTAACAGCCAGTTACAAGTCATTTCGGGGTACCGCTATAGGCTGACTGTCGCCATACGGCGCACAATGCCTTTGAAACTTCGGCTGTCATCAAAAATGCTGCTTGCGCGATGATGCAGGAAAATGGCGCGGCATCGGGGGAGGACGGATTCCGAACGACGATGTGTGCCCGGAGCGTGGCCCCCTCCGAATTCGTGGTGGCCGGCGCAAGCCGGTTCAATACCATTTTACCCGGCTTGCTTATGTGACTGAGACTCAGAAACTCCAGCCGACTCCTGCGCCTGTCGTGCAGCTTCCGCCCGTGACGCTTGTGCCGATGGACAGGGAAACGTTCTTTTCTTTCCCGACCACTGCCTTGCCGCCGATGGCGACGGCGTTTTCACCCTTGTAGTTGCCGAATCCCGCGCCAATGGAAATACTCTTGCCGGGGGCTGGGGCAGGGATGGAAGCCAGAGCTATAGTGCTCGCGATTCCGCGATATACATCATCGAGTCTGTCTCTGAACTGGTGCAGATTCACTGCGTCATTGTCGCTTGTGGCATCAGCGACACCATGTACCTGTACCGGTGCTCCGTTTGCCGTGTTGCTGAAAGTGGCGCCGTTGTCATCGAGGATAATAGCTGACGACTGCACGCCGCCGGAAACGACTGTTTTAGTTTCGGAAATCACGATGCCGTGCGTGTTGCCGAAGCCGTTGGTCAGAGTCATGGATGCTGTCGACTCCTCAGCGACACCGGTCTGGTTCGTTACTTTGCCATTATTGTCGGCCACTGCCTGAGTCGCGTTTGTACCTTTAATGATGACACTGTTTGCGCCGCTTGTGCCCGATGTAGCGTCCGTGAGGTTACTGGTGTTCAGATTTGCAGAGGCATTCGTTGACATGGTGGATACGCCGTTGGCAATCGTCTGGCTGCTGTTGCCGCCGCGTGATGTTACGGTTGTGGCAGCGTTCGTGTTGCCAATGGTTGTTGCCGCGTTGCCTGTGGTATTGATGCTTGTCGCGCCCGTGATGCCGGTTGTGCCGTTGATGGCATTGGTGCTGTTGACATTGCCGATGCTTGTGTTGCCGCCGGCTGTGCCGATATTCGTTGCGGCCGTGCC
>CAZQSL010000176.1:0-5602 GCA_964595945.1 uncultured bacterium | reverse complement strand
TCGCGACTGCCGGATTCGACAATAGCGCACTTTCTATTGACGGATCCGGGTTCAAAAACTCTCATCGTTTATACTGAATATCAATAGAAATACCCATCCATTGTTATTGAAGCCTTCCGGGATAAAATCCCTGCTCCAGTGAAAACATGTTTGTATTATCCGTGTGCAAGCGTTCACGACAAGCGCATGGAGACCCCCTTTTTTGCATAAAAGGTTCTCTGCGGGGATTCCGTGAACGGTTACATCCGCGTTAATCCGTGTCAGAAAGTCTTTGTTGTTTTCCGATGCTTTTGGGAATAGGTCCGGAGAACCTTTTTCGGGAAAAAGGTTCTCCATAGCCAATTTCAAATAATATTCCGTAAATACAGCGGCAGCGCAGTGGAGATATTTGATGACGAGGCGGTTATCGCCGGAAGAGACTGCTGTTTTTGTTGCGCAGGTCTTCGAGTTCCTGATGTTTGCCCTGCAGGGCTTCCTGAAGGCGTTTGATGGTTTCATCCTTCTGGCGGAGCTTGGATAGCAGGCCCTTGTCCTTGTCGCCGAGCTGGGACTGATATTCTTCGAGCTTTTTGTCGCGCTCCTCGACGGCGTCTTTGTAGCTCTGGATTTTTTGTTCGAGGAGATTGGCCTTGGACTGGGCGGTCTTGAGCTGGCTGCGGAGTTGGTGGACTTCGAGTTTGAGGTTTTCGGTATCTCGGACACTGCGAAGCAGCGCCGCGTAATCACTTGGCGCAAAGCTTGTGGATTTGTTTTCTTCGGCCATGATATTGCCTCCTTCGCGGTATCCGCGGACAGCGATGCGGGATTAGATATAGTCGGGGAACAGTGCTCTGACGGCTGCGTCGAGTTCGGCGGTGCGGTTGCAGAATCGTTTGGCCTCGTCGTAATTGATGAGGTCGTGGACGAGGAGAGCGACGAGGGACTGTTCGAGAGTCTGCATGCCGAAGTTTTCGACTGCGCCCCTGACGGATTCGTAAAGTTCGTGAGTGCGGCCATTGAGGACGATGTCCTGGACGGCCGGGGAATTGGTCATGACCTCGACGGCGGCGCAGCGGCCTGTCATTTCCTTGTTGGGTACGAGGCGCTGGGCGATGACGCCCTTCATGACCTGGCTGAGCTGGATGCGTATCTGGCGCTGCTGCGCCTGTGGGAAGGCGTCGATGATGCGGTCGATGGTCTGTGCGGAGTCGAGCGTGTGGAGAGTGCTGAGGACGAGGTGGCCGGTTTCGGCGGCGCTGACGGCCGTGGCGATGGTTTCGAGGTCACGCATTTCGCCGACTACGATGACGTCGGGGTCCTGGCGGAAGACCATGCGGAGGCCGTCGGCGAAGTTGATGGTGTCGACGCCGACTTCGCGCTGTATGATGGATGATTTGTCGTCTTTGAAGAGAAATTCGATGGGGTCTTCGATGGTGATGACCTGTTTGTGGTAGTTGGAGTTGATATAGTCAATGATGGCGGCGAGAGTGGTGGATTTGCCGGAGCCGGCGGGGCCGGTGACGAGGACCATGCCTGAGTTGAGGCTGGCGAGCTCCTTGACGGTGGCGGGGAGGCCGAGGTCGGCGAGTGTGGGGATTTTGAATGGGATGGTGCGGATGATCATGGCGACGGTGCCGCGCTGGAATAGTGCGTTGACGCGAAATCTCGATACGCCCGGCAGACTGTAGGCAACGTCTATGCCACGGTTTTTCTTGAATTTGATCTGGTCTTCGTCCTGGAGTGTGTCGAAGAGGAAATTGTCCATGTCCTGCTGTGTGATGCGGTCGAAATCCATGGGCTGGAGATCGCCGTGTATGCGCACGACAGGCGGGCGGCCGATCTTGACATGAAGGTCGGACGCGCCGATGGCGACCATTTTTTCGAGTAAAGTGTTTAGGCTTAGCATAGTTAGTAATCTTCAATCTGTTTGGGTCATTATATACTGGCGCTCCAAAGCTGTCTACTGGGTTTGGGGAGAGTCGTGAAGCGGGGCCGCAAAACCCCGCTTCATTTTCTCTAAAAAATTCCACGGATGATCAGAACACTTTTTTGATCCATTTTCCGATCTTGTGGGCGGCGTGTGCCGCGAGGCCGCTTGCTTCGACAGATGGCTGTCCGTTTTCGCCAAGAGTGACGGTGATACCGTAGCGGGTGGCTGAGCCTGTGGCCGCGAGATCGGAGAGGATGGGGACAATGTCGGCGGTGGTGACTCCGCTGATGCCTGAGGCGACAGTTTCGGCGGCTTTTTCGACAGCCGTGGCGCTGCCGTCCTGGCGGATGTCTCGCAGGAGGGTAGCTGCCTGGGACAGTGCGGACTGGAGTTCGCCGGCGATGCAGGCGCCCTTGTCCCATTTGAGGGCGCGAAGGATGATTTTGATGACAAGTAGCGCAGCGGCAGCGAGTGCCATGGCTGCCGTGATGTCGTCGAGTGAGATGCTGGTCATGGCAAGATGATTCCTTTCGTGTAATGGTCAGCGGCCGTGCCATCGTGCCTTGCGGCCGCGCGTGTCGATGTGGGTGAACGTCTTATATCTGCCCACCCCGCCGCTGGGGTTGATCTTTTCGGCGTAGTCGGCGACTTTCGATGGCGGTACTCCTTCGACTGTGATGTCAGCCGCGTCGCCAGTGAGGTGCCTGCTGGCGGATTCGCCTCCAACGGCGGCGTTGTGCTTTTTGCAACGGCATCCGGAATTGATCGTGACGGGACGGCCGAAGTGCGTGCGGATGTTTTCGAGTTTTCCCACAAGCACCATCGATATCCTGTCGTATCCGCATCCGCACTTGCAGGCGAATTCCTTTCTGGTGAAGTGAGGTGAGAGCCGTTCGTTATCCATTGCTTTCAGCCTCCGAGGATTGCCTTGAGGATTTCTACCGCGCCGGCCGCGCCGCCGCCGACGGCGCATGCGATCAGTATGATTTTTACGTTGAGAGATTCCATGCGGGTATCGACGGCCTTGTGCGTTTCGAGGCATGCGTCCTGCTGGCGCGAGAGGCGTTCCTCGATGCGCACCAGTGTGTTTTTGATCCATTCGATGTCTTTTTCGATTGCTTCAATCCCGCTCATAACGGCATTGCCCCCTTTCCTTTATTTGTCTTTCTAAAGCGTATTCACCAGTATCAGATTACAGAGCCCGGCGAGGGCGTCCAGCCTGGAGTCGATGGTGGACGCGGGGATCGTCACCTGCAGGGCCGTCGTGTTCGTGTCTTCGTTAAGCAACACGTCGGCAGTCCTGACAACCACATGGTAAGTGTCGCCCGCAGCCAGTGGCGCGCCGCCCGCGTCGCAGGCGATTATGGCGCTCTGCACGATCGTTTCGCACAGGAAATACGGCGAGTCCGTGCCGAAATCGTCCGGTGCCGCGCCCTCGCGGATATATACGCGAAATCGCGCCACGCCGCTGCTTGCCGTCGCCGCGCCCCACAGCGCGGTCAGAAATCCCGCCACGTTGTATGTCAGCGACTGCACCCCGGTCGTAGTGTCCCACACCGGCGGCGCGCTCAGCGCGCTCGCGCTTTCCACATGTTTCACATATCTTGTCGCCACCGTGTTGCCGAAGTACCGCACCCAGCCGTTGGTCTTTGCGGCATTTGTCGTGGTGAATTTCACATTGTTAACGGCAAAAAAATCATCCCACATCACGCTTGCCGTCGTCTCGTTTATGGCATTCGTGCAGTCCCTGAATTCACATCCGTCCAGCGATTCCGGCAACACCTGCCCCTGGACCGCCGTGATATAAAGAGCGTTGCTGCAGTTGTCAAACAGCGTATTGGCAAAACTGTGCGCAGTCCCCGTATAGACGCCCACCATCGTGGAAAAATGTCCCCACGTCGCGGAAATCTTTATCGCCGGTATGTTCTGATTGGAAACGTACGTGATACCGGTGCCAAGCACCTTCGCCCGCGCCGCGTCGCCCGTTCCGGAAAGAGTGATCGTACTATCCGTAGAAGTCGCCAGCCCTGTCATGCCCCCCGAGCCCGCCGTCTGCGCAAGCGTCAGCGTCACGCCCGCGCTCACTTCCCAATGCCCCACCTTGCTGGCCGCCGTAAGAGTCGCGTTGTCGCCGACATAGATGTAGAGGCACGTGAGCCCGGCGTCGATCGTGAGCCGCGCCCCCTCGGAAATATAGATCATGTCATTATTGGCCGAAGCAGACCCCTTCAGCGCCGTGAGCCCGGCGACATTGGTGTCCGTGTCGATATTGAAAACCTTCGTGCCAGCGGTATAACTGTTAGCCATCGTCGCGCCTCCACAGTATCAAGGCTTTCTGCTCATCACTCAGCGCGGCAAGATAGTCCGCATAAGAAGCAGCCGTCTCCACCGCCGCCGGCTGCCAGCCCGGCGCGAAATCAACCGCATCGACGACAATCAAAACACTGCCATCCGGGAACGTCCCCAGCACGGCATAATCGACCCCCGCCGGCGTATCGTTTGCGTCTCTGCCTTTCAGGAATAACATTTTGTCCTCCCCTACCCCACATCAGTGAGTTGTGTGATGACCGCCGCGATGCGGCCCTGCTGGTATTCGATGACTTTCCGCACAGTCGCCGCGCCGAATCCCCCGTCACCGAAAAACGAGCGCACAAGGCCCACCGGCAGTCCCGACGATCCATAGCTGACAGTCCAGTGGCCGGTCGCGACGCTCATGTCCTGAGATTGCCATGCGGTCGCGCTCACGACACATCCCGACAAGGCCATGCCCGAGCCATCGCTGTAAACCGGCACGAAATACCCCGGCGCGACCGCCATCGCGGCGATTTTTTTCTTCATTTCCTCGATGCGCCTGTAGATCGGCCCCATCGCGCCATGCACCATGACAGCGATGTTTTCACGACCCGAGGGCAATGCTTCGAGCGCGGTGGCAAACACCGCGTTGTCGCAGTCCGGGTCAGCCTTGACGGCCACACCAGCGACTATATGGCTGACAAGGCCGTCTCCGATCGACACCGGGGCCCAGTCGGCGTCGACCACGGCATTGGCGATGCCGCTGGAGCAAATGCTGCCTGTCGCGCCTGCGGCGACCGCCGGTGACTCGCCGTCCGCGGAGTCCGAAAATATGACGCCTATCACATCCATGTCGTCATGGCCGGCAGTCACATCGAATGCCCGCGCGCCGGGGCGCATCACGACCACTTCGCCATTGTGACGGCTCACGCCGCTTTCGTTGACGAGGCTCAGCAGCACGCGGCCCGAGGCTGTAGACTGCCCATCCGAATTGATCGTCTTGACTGTCGCCGCCAGGGCCTGCACCTCCGCCTGCAGGTGCTTGAGCGCGATCGTGAGCGAAGTTTCCAGGCTACTGTCCGAATTGCTCCGCACGATCTGACCCACGCGCGTTTCCTTTGTAATGGTACGTTTCAGAGTCATGGAATTGCCTCCTGTGAGGGGCTGGCGTCACACGAGCACGCGCCCCGAGATCGTGTCGCCCTTTTCCGTGGCGGTGCGGTTTTCGACAAAAAAAGTGCGTGTGATGCCGAGCGCGGGATTTTCGACCGTGATGGTGGAAAACACCGGCACGCCCGGCAGCCAGGGGGATTCGATCTCGACCTCGTCGATCATGCGGATGATCTCTTCGAGTGTGTACCGCGCGTCGAGATCGGCCTTTTCCCGCGAATTGAGCGCCGC
>CAZQSL010000175.1:0-5731 GCA_964595945.1 uncultured bacterium | reverse complement strand
CATGAGCGTGGGATCGACGGTGGCGCCGAGTTCCGTAGCGAGATCGACCCTGAGCGGAAACTTCATCGCATCGCCGGCTGCCGCGGTAAAATCGGGCGAAACCCTGGTGGCGGTGTTGGCCGTGACCGCGGTCAGATCGCAGGCGTCCACATAGCCTTCTTTTGTATATTTCACGTAATACGCGCCCGGAGTCATCGCAACGATCCAGGTCGATGAGGCAGCATCCCAGGACGGGCCGCTGACTGAAGCCGCCGGCACTGTACATGCGGAATCGGAATACATGATGGGATTATCCGCCGAAGTAACTGTAAGCGCCGTGCCAAGTTCATTCTGCACGGCGTCGATCAATACAGTGTGATCGAGACCGTCACCATCGACAGCCGCGGCGTACTGGGCCGCACTGTCATAGTCAACCGTCTGCTGAGCCGCCGCCGAAGGAGTGACCGAAACCGGTGCGTCCACATAGCCATCCATCGACGCGATAAGGGTGCCGGCAGTTCCGGTAGCGGCTACATAGCCCACACCACCGTCGATCTGCTGCCGTTCGATAGCGAATCCTGTCGATGAATACATATCAGCGACCATCGGCAGCACTGTCCCAAGCCTGTCTGTCACACCAAGCACTTTCAGCGAATACTGAATCCCCGAAAAGCTGATCGTCTGCTGCGAAGCGTTGTTGTATGAATATGTACCGGCTGTCGAAGTCGCCACATACCCACTGACCGTAAGAGTGACCGATGCGGCCCCGCCAGTCGCCGCCCAATAGATCGAGCCGCCATTGGACGTAATCACCTTCTGGCTGAGACCACCCAGCGACACCTTGTCATAAGTCAGCGCCATTACATTGGACAATTCATCAGTCGCGTTTATCACAAATCCATAGTCGTGCGTCGTGGTATAAAATGCCTGCGTGGAGGTCGAAATCGTCATGGTATTGTCAACATCAAACAAAAAGCCCGGCACCGTGACCGTCACATTTGCCGGATCAGAAAGCAGGGTGGGGACCTGCGCGACAAAAATACTGCCATCCAGCGCCCCGTCGCCATCACCTGGCTGCCCATCGGTTACAGTCTGCCCGCCCGTTATCGAAATCGTACCACCCGTAATTGTCGACCCGAACTGATCGGTCGTGTGCAGCCTCACGGTATAGACAAGAGCCGAGTCGATCGTATTGAGCTGCGTACCGCTCCACATGACCTCATCTTCCCACGGGACAAAACCCACTGCCTCTACCGTAATCCTGAAAATATCGCCATTGGACACAAAATCATTGAATGAGGCTGTATATCCTGGAGTCTGATTGTCCTGATCGAACTCCGCATCACCATCGGCGACACCCAGCCCGTCATCGTCCTGCACACTGCCGTCCACTTTCGTATAGACGGCGTCGAATACATTGTCGAGCTCATGATCGCCGCCCGGCAACCTCACCGTTACCGTCGCTCCCGACAATACCGGATTACCGAGTTCGTCGAGGATGTTGACGACAATGTCGCCAGAGCCACTGAGCTGGACAGCCGAGTATGATACCGTACTCACGCATAAAAGCATGACTGAAGCCATGATTGCAAGGATAAGCCTTCTCATTGCCTTCTCCCAGAATGATTTTGTTGCGGTGTCTGCTGGTCGCTGTTTCCTGAATACTGCCAATTTCTGACATCCGGATATGCCAAGTGTCTTCTCCTACAGATTGTCTGTATCAGCACGCCCATAAAAACAACCAAATATAACCGAAATGCTCTACAGCACTTCAATATACAACGATTCTACCACAATATCAAACAAAGATACTATCCATTTTTTTACACAACCGTTACCAGCCCGCATCACAAGTCTGCAAAAAATCATCCGGATTCCCCGTCACCAATGCCAAGCGCCGCTCCGGTCGCCGCCCCGAGACACGCAAAAGTAGTTGCCATATCGTCCCTGGCGATCAATTCCACCGTCGTCGGACAATCGAATTCCGCGCAATACTCAAGAGACCTTGCCTTGATGGCATCAGAAATACTGTGACTCAAAATCGTATGCGTCAACTTGTTGTATCCCGACCCCGTGCCAAAAATCTTGTCCGCCTTGCTCAATCCCTTCTCCACTCGTTCCCTCTGCATCTGAAACACGATGTCTCCTATAAATTCAGCCTGCACATTGAACGCAATCGCCGCGTATCCGTCGCCATCCTTATACTTTTTATCCAGGTCAGGCCCTTCCACCCGCTGCCCGGACATGAGTTCGTAGAGGTAGGGTGGAAACTTCGCGGCACCGACAAAATCCGCGTAGACCTCGCCGGCCTTCATTGCCGCCGCAGCCCTGGGGGAAATCACCTTCGCGACTGTCAGATTGACCTTAGTAGGCGTCACTTTGCCTTCCAATCCCGCCGCCCTGTTGATCTCTTTCGCCCACCTGTCAGCCTTTTCCGACGATGGCATGAGCTTCGCCGCATCCGGATTGGCGCGGCCAGCCCTTGCCGCTCCCTTCAGGATCAATTCCCCTATCTTTCCATTCGAAAAACTCACCGCATAGCCGGGATCGTCATTGCAATACAGCATCGGTATCCACACGGGCCACGCTGTGGCCGTTCTGCTCTTCAGCGGTATCGAACAGTCTGCATTGCATGACACACCGCCAAACCCCGTGCCTATGCTGAAAACGATCGAAGGCACCCCTGGGTTGAGCGCGAAAACCGGCGCCCAGCTATCCCGGTACAAAAGCACTCGTATGCCAGTATGTTTTGCCACTTTTGCACTTAAGGGAAAATTTCTCACCCCAATGTTGGTTGCGTGGACAAGCACTCCGTTTTCGATAAAACCGGCACTGCATATTCCTATATTTCTGACTGATCCGCCCTGCCCTGACGAGAGTTCTTCCACACTGTCCACGATTGCTCCCAGCAATCGTTCGGCTTTCTGGTCAGACGTCAGTTTTCCGCCAGGTCCTTCTTCGAGTATTTCGGATAAAATCTTGTTTTTAAGGGTTTTTTCACATTTCAGCGCCATGTCTTTCCCAACAGAAAAAAGCGCCGAGGCAAGTTTTGTCCCGCCTATGTCAATCCCGATTACTTTCGTTTCTCCCACTGTCTTCATCTCCAATGTTTCCGCTGTGCAGTGCCGTCTGAGTTATAGTATTCTGACACTTTTGTATTTTTCCGTATCTACAAATAATCAATTTTTCCCTATAGGGCATTCTTAAATTTTCCGATGACGCAGTCTGCTATCCGCCTGGCGGCGTTGCCGTCACCATAAGGATTGGACGCCCGTGTCATGGCGGAGTAAAAGACCGAATCATCGAGGAGTCTGTTGACATACTCATTGATTTTGGCTCTGTCCGGGCCAATGACCGCAGCCGTGCCCGCGGCTACGGCTTCGGGCCTTTCAGTGACGGTGCGCAGGACAAGCACCGGTTTGCCGAGCGATGGCGCCTCTTCCTGTATCCCGCCCGAGTCGGTCATGATAATGTGTGCCTTTTTCATCAGAAATACAAAAGGCAGATAGTCCTGCGGCGCGAGGAGGTGGACACGGGGATGGCCGGAGAGTATTTCGCTGGCAACATCTTTGACGATCGGATTGAGGTGGACGGGGAACACTACATGGAGATCGTCGCGGGCGTCCGCCACATCCTTGATACCGAGGCAGATGTCGCGCATGGGCTGCCCCCAGTTTTCCCGGCGGTGAGCTTCCACGAGGAGGACTTTTGCGTCCGGGGGTACGTCTGCGAGCAGCCCGGCAGGCTCGGGCATTGCTGTCGTGAGCAGAAGCGCGTCGATGACCGTGTTGCCGGTCACGATTATTTTCTCTTCCGGCACATTTTCCCTGAGCAGCGTTTCGCGTGATCCGGCTGTCGGAGCAAAACAGAAATCGGATATGGCGTCGATGAGACAACGGTTCATCTCTTCGGGGTACGGGTTGTATTTGTCGTAAGTCCGCAGTCCGGCTTCGACATGTCCGACAGGGATTTTGGAATAGTAAGCTCCGAGAGCGCACACGAACGATGTGGTGGTGTCGCCGTGGACGAGTACTATGTCAGGTTTTTCGGATTCAAAGATTTTCTCGATTCTGTCGAGGGTTCTTGTGGTTATCTGAGTCAGCGTCTGCCTGGGGAGCATGATATCGAGATCGTGATCCGGGTGCAGATCGAACATTTTAAGCATCTGATCGAGCATTGACCGGTGCTGGCCGGTGACGACGAGCGTATGCGCACATTCCGGGCGGCGGGATAATTCCGTCACGACCGGCGCCATTTTGATAGCTTCCGGGCGGGTGCCGATGATGGAGCATACTTTGATTTTATCTGGCATTATTCACCTCAAAGGCTTTTTTGAGATTCAGGTGTGATGTCTTCCGATGACTTGGGAGTGAAAGTATGGCTTTTTTTGAGTTTTCCGACACCTATCAGCAACAATACAATCCCACATGTCGCGGCGAAAAGAATAATTGCGAGCAGCCATGCCTTGATCAATGCGAGCGAGACGGCACTGAGGCAAAGGGTGATGAGATGACAGATAATGACGGCGTCGCGATGCTGGATGCCAGCGGCGAGCATCCTGTGGTGCAGGTGCCCCTTGTCGGGGGCGGCCATAATGGGATTGCCGCTTTTGGCGCGGCGGATGATTGCGAATGATGTATCGAAGATCGGGATGCCAAGCGCCATCACGGGGATGAGGAGCGTGACGGCTGTAGTACTCTTGAACGCACCGGTTATCGCAATGACAGCAGCCATGTAGCCCAGAAAATACGCCCCCCCGTCGCCCATTATGATCTTCGATGGATAATAATTCCATCTGAGATAGCCGCTGGTGGCGCCGACCATGCCGGCGGCTATGAGTGCGCTGGGTATCTGATGGCGATTGAGCGCAACGAGGAAAAAGGTCATCGACGCGATGCAGATGATGCCGGCGGCGAGTCCGTCAAGCCCGTCGATGAGATTGACCGCATTGGTCATGCCGACAATCCACAGTACGGTGATGCCGTATGAAACCCATACCGGGAGTTCGATCAGCCCATGCGTGAAAGGATTGGAGATGAATTCGATCCTGATGTTGAACACATAGGCTACTGTCGCGGCGAGGAACTGAAGTCCGAGTTTGATCCCGGCGCGCGTCGACTTGATATCATCGATCAGTCCGACCAGAAACATGATCGCAGCCCCGGAGGCAATGGCAGGCAGAAACCGCACTTCGCCATAGACAGACCAGGTCACGACCATCGAAAGAACAAATCCGAGGAACATGCCGGGGCCGCCGAGGCGAGCCTTGACTGTCGTATTGACCCGCCGCGGGCCTGGCTTGTCGACTATCCCGAATCTGTGCGCCACCCTGATGAATACCGGAGTCAGCACAAGTGTTGTCACGAACGATATGATAAACGGTAATGCCAGTTTCCAGTCCATTGCGCCTCGCACAGCCTGAAGTGTAGCGCTGTCTCAAGCTATGACACGGGTCCGCCTGTCGCCCGCTATTGTCTCATGCCACATCATCCCGGCATGACTGCCACATTACGGCAAGTTGCCATATTTTAATCCAATTCGCAAATAAACACCAATCCACAGTTTTTTTTCGATGACGGATATCGCACCCGGATCACCAAACGCGGAATCTGACAAATACTCAAGCAAGTCCGCCCACTCGCCACACCCCCTTTCACAGTTGACACTTGTCCCAACTCTGTTACAATAATATCTGACTGCGGGAGTAGCTCAGTTGGTAGAGCATCAGCTTCCCAAGCTGAGGGTCGCGGGT
>CAZQSL010000174.1:0-5763 GCA_964595945.1 uncultured bacterium | reverse complement strand
CAGTTCACGGAAGAAATGTTCAACTCATCGTTTGAGCCTGTGTACGCAAAAGCACAGATTACTTTCGTTATTAACAACTATAAATAATCGGAGTCAGGAAATGCCGGTGTTTGAAGGTTCCCGTTACGAAAATGTGTGTGTTTACAACCGCTCGTTCGGCGGCAGTATTCGCAATACTCTCACTTTTCGCGAGATAGACCGTGATGTGCCGGATGGCAGCATTCTCCACACTATCATCGAAACCGACCGCATCGACAACATCAGCTACCACTATTACGGCTCCCCCGATTACTGGTGGTTCATCCTCGACAAGAATCCCGGCATCGATCCGCTTGATCTGCCGGTGGGCAAACAGATATGGATTCCGCCGCAGGAGGTGAAATGACATGCCAGCCATAGCGTCCCCATTTTTCTCCGTCACAGTCGGAGGCACGACAATCACTCCATCTCTCATCACGGATGTGGAGATAAAAGACGAATCGGAAGACAAGGACACAGCCACCATCAATGTGAACGATCCCGATTTCACGTTTCAGGGGGCAGCCACTAAAGGTACGTCTGTATCTATCGTTGCAGGGTTTTATATGGGCGAGACGAAAACTTTCACCGGCGAAGTATCGGGACTGACACCAACATTTCCTGAAAATGGCATTCCGACCTTAACCATCGAGTGTTCGGCTCTTTCGAAGAAGGGACATGAAGGCCAGGTAAATAAATCATGGAAGAAAATGAAACGCTCGGACATTGCAAAGAAAATCTCCGCGAAACATGGATGGACTCCTGACGTGGACGAAACGAAAGAAATTGTGCCACAGGAATCACAGGCTGGCGAATCGGATGTGGACTTCCTGAAAAAGCTGGCCCGCAAGGAAAACTTCATATTTCGCGTTAAGGGCGACGTGATGCAGTTTAAGAAAGCTCCTGATCTCGATGATCAGTCGCCAGTTGCCTCATTCGATTACCGCATCGGCAACCATCTCGTGAAATCGTTCTCGCCGAGATACGCCAGCGACGAAACAGGCAAAGATGTAGAAGCGGCAAATATAAACAGCAAATCAAAGAAGACGGTCACATCCACATCGAAAACAAGCGCCGCGAAACCGCAGGGCAAACAGGACAGCGGAACTTTGAACCGCGCTCCGTCATCACCCACAGGAGTCGCGTAAATGAAAAATGTATCTGTGCAAAAACGTGGCAGCGGCGATTCCATCCCGTCCGGTAAATCCGGCGGCAGTATATCAGGCGTCGGCACAGGCGGCGGCAAGAGTGAAGTCGATACCAAGCACGTCATAAAAGACAACGCCATTGGCGGCGCGCTTCCCGACACGCAGGACGGTCTCGACACGGCGACCGCTGCCAAGCATTACAAGAACGAAAAGGCAATGGAAGGCACTCTCGAACTCGAATATGGCAGGCCGTCCATCAATGCCGGAGACAAGATCACCATTCGAGGTGTCGGCCCCATATTCTCCGGCGACTGGATCGTCAAAACTCACACTCTCAAAGTTGGCACGGATGGCTGCCAGAGCAGCCTTGAACTCACCAGAAACGCCGCTGGCAACTCGTCGAAATCAGAAACTAACAATAAATTTGACCCCGGCAAAAAACAGGTTACTCCCAAGCCATTGGGAGCTTCGCAAAAGACCAAACAATAAGGAATAGAATAGTGCCATCTTTTATCGGTAAATTTCGCGGGATTGTCGCGGACAACAAAGACCCTGAACATCGTGGACGCCTTAAGTGTAAATGCCCGCAGGTGTTCGGAGATGATGAAGTTCTCGACTGGGCGCTACCTTGTGTACCTTATGGCGGCGACTCCGGCACAGGGTTCTTTTCCATCCCGAAGAAAGACTCGTCCGTGTGGCTCGAATTCGAGCAGGGAGATGTGAACCGGCCCGTGTGGGTCGGCGTGTGGTGGGCAGCGCCGGAGGACAAAACCGAAGCGGCAGATGTGACCCACAAAAAGGAAAAGGCGAAGACTGGCTTCTGGGATGAAGCCGAAACAGGCGACGCAAAGCGTGAAGCGCCTGACAATCACGCATGGCAGACAAAGACCGGCCATCGCATAGAACTTGATGATACTGACGGTCAGACAAAGATAAAAATCACCGACCGCAAGGGCCAGCATATCCTTATCCGTTCCGAGGACGGCAAAGAGAAGATTTATCTGAAAGACGCATCGAACAACCGTTTCATGCTCGACGCTACGACCGGTTCTCGCCGCATTCTCATGCAGGATGGTGCCGGTAGTGTGGTTCTGCTGGACTCTGAGAAAGGCGACATCTACATCGCTTCCGCGAAAGACCTCACTCTGATTGCCGGTGAAGATTTATATGTGTCGTGCAAAGGCAACCGCGAGGAGACTGTCGGCGGAAATCACAATTCATCAGTTCTTGGCAGCGCCGATCTTGATGTTGCCGGTGCTCTTAAACTCGCGAAATCGTCTGGTGATGTGAATATCGCAAGCGGCAGCAAGGCAGCGGCGAGAACTGATGACCCGCTCGCTGGCAACACTGAGGCTAATGATGGGCCGGGACACACACACGGACTTTCATCCGGCAAGGTTGGTCAGGGTTCATCAAAGGTAAAGATTGGATAATTTGCAGATAAGGAATCGGATATGAGTGAAGCGCTTGATAAGCTGAAAGAACACATAGGAAGCGAAACCCTCAGCAAGATTACTTCTCTTTTGAAGGATGCGGACGGTACGTCTCCGACTGCGATCACATCGGGGCTCGCGGCAAAAGCACGAAAACTTTCTAGCGCGAAGTCCGTGACATCTACCGGCATCACTGGGTTTAAAGGCAATATGGGGCTTCCGTCAGGACGCATTGATGCCGCTGGGAGCAACCCACTCACAGCAATTAAACAGCAGGCGGCAACGCTTGTCGCGTCGGCAACTGCCGCTCAGTCAGCTGTTTCTGATTTTGCCGCGCAATATCCGGAACTTGCAGAGAGTGACGATGTGAAGGCTCTTCTATCTACTATCTCATCCGTTAGTTCTGGTCTGTCTGCCGTGAGCGCCATCGACACGGACAAACTTGAAGGTGAAATATCTGCGGCAACTGCTGCGGCTTCGAATGCTGAAGCTGTAACCGCAAAAGCGTCATCTCTCAGAGAAAAGCTCGGAGTGTGATTCATGGCAACTACCACAGGATTCACAGGCGCGAAGTTCCCATTCCGATTCAACGGCACGGGCGGCATCGCCACAAGCACTGTCACGACCGGCGATCCTTCGCATATCGTTGAAAGCATCCGGCAGATCATCGGCACTCGTCAAGGTGAGCGTGTTATGCGTCCGGAATTCGGTGGCAACGCCGACAGTCTGGTCTTCGCTCCGCAGGTTGATGTCGGCCTTCGTGTGGCGAACCACACAATCGGCAAGCAGATCAGGCGATGGGAAAAACGCGTTGAACTGAAGTCCATCGAAGTCGGTGATACTACTTCATCGCCAGCCGGTGTCGCTGTAAAAATCGGCGTTGAAGTTGAAATCGTTGCGACAAAGCAGCTTGCGTCTGTCACTTCCCAAATTATTCAGGAGTCATAAATCATGTCCGAACTCGATGTCAGCAAACTCATAAATTTCTCGAAGCAGATCGATTACACAAGTCAGGACTGGCTTTCGTTTCTGTCATCTATGGTCGATGCCATTCCATCGCTCACTCCTGAGTGGACGGACTATTCCGCATCAGATCAGGGCATGGTTATCCTCGAACTCGTGTCTTTCATGCTCGACGCGCTCTCTTATCGCAGTGATGTGATCGCTAATGAATCATTCCTTCAGACTGCAGTACTTCGGAAGTCGGTGATGAATCTCGCTCGAATGATTAACTACACGCCGCAGCCCGCAGTGTCGGCTACAGCAGATCTGGTTTTCACGATAACCGAGTCGGCGACTGATAGCGTAATTCCCGCAGGAACGCAGGTTGCGACGGTACAGTCGGCATCCGACGATACGACATATACATTTGAGACTCTTGATGATCTGACAATTCCAGCTGGTTCGACTACCGGCACCGTGTCGGCAATAGAGGGTGTGACGCATAAAGAATATCTCGGCAGCAGCACGGGACTCGCCGCACAGTATTTCGAGCTTAGTTTTTATCCACTTTCTTATGCGCCAGATGGCACTTGCTCGCTTGAAGTGTATGTGACGGAAAACGGCGTCGAATCGAAGTGGACGCTCGTTGATTCACTTCTCGACAGTTCGGCATCCGACAAACACTATGAAATCGAGATTGACGAAAACGAAGTCGTCACTGTGTCTTTTGGCGATAACCAGAACGGCAAGGTGCCTGCCGCCGGTACGAATAATATCCGCGCTGTCTATCGCGTCGGAGGCGGTTCTGCGGGTAACGTGGGAGCTAACAAGATCACGGAGATGGTGAGTTCAATAGCCGCCATTTCATCTGTCACGAATCCGGCGTCGGCTTCCGGCGGTGTTGACCGCGAGTCCGTTGAAAGCATAAAGAAACTGGCTCCGCGAGCGCTGCGGACATTGTGGCGGGCGGTTACTGCTGAGGATTACAAAACCCTCGCGGAATCATTGCCATGTGTGGCAAAGGCGACCGTCACCACTACTGTCATCGGATCAAATTCATATTGGGGCCAGATCAATCTTTATATAGCCCCCGAAGGCGGAGGCATGCCGACAGACGAGTTGAAAGCGGAAGTCGAGAGCTACTTTGCTAATCGTGAAATGCTGAACGCCACAACTGTTGTTTGTGATCCGGTCTATGTGCCGGTAAATGTGGCGATGGAAGTGTTCGTGAAAGAAAACTACATCCAGAGTGACATCGAAAGTGCGGTGCGGAATACGGTTGCCGGTTTCTTCTCATTTGATAATGTAGATTTCGGGCAGAGCGTTTACATGAGCGATATGATCGCTGCCGTCGATGGGCTTGAAGGCGTGAAATATGTGAATCTGACTTTGCTATCGCGCGATGAGTCTGGTGTTGGAAATATCAACATTGCAGATTGTGAGATTGTTCAATTGGGTTCATTAACATTGCCGATGACTGGTGGTATTATCTGAGACTATTGGTTTCTGCATGGAGGCTTAGAGTGAACAGTTGTGATGACTTCTATGTAGATTGAACATAGAATGCATTTGCGAGTATGAAAGGAAAATCGGAGCGAACGACCATGCCGTCGAATATGAAAATATATTCTACCACCCAGGTTGCGAAGAGATGTGGTGTTCATGCGAACACTATAAGGGCGTATGAGTCGTTTGGGCTGATGCCGAACGTGCCACGGCAATCAAACGGTTACCGAGTGTATTCAGAGCGTCATCTTGCGAATGCGATACTCATAAGAACTGTGTTTAAAAGCACATGGCTGGGCGGCCAGATTCGCAAGAGCGCGTTGGAATTGCTGACATTTACAGCTGCCGGAAATATTGATGCTGCTCGTGATGCTGCCGGTGCCCACAAAAATTTGATTGTGTTGGAAAGGAGACGCGCAGAGACAGCCGCGGCAATTCTGGAAGAGTGGGCTGCAAGCACAGATTCGCTTCGAAAAGAATCGCCGGTGAATTCCAAAAAGTATTCTATGAACGATGTCACAAGACTGCTTGGGCTCACGAAAGACATGCTGAGAAGCTGGGAACGCAATGCACTTGTCGCTGTGCCCAGAAATCCTTCAAACGGATATAGAGTTTACTCGGATTATGAACTGGAAAGGCTGAGAGTGATCTTCGCATTAAGAAAGGCCCGATTCAGTCTCATGTCCATCCATAATATGTTCAAGCAGTTTGACAGC
>CAZQSL010000173.1:0-5850 GCA_964595945.1 uncultured bacterium | reverse complement strand
CGCGTCTTCTCCATCGGCGGCGACGCTCTCACCCACGCCATCGAATCCGGCATGGGCTACTCATTCCTCGACTCCGAAAAAGTCAAACGCGAAAAAGGCATCGCCTTCATCGACGACAACTCCTCACAAGACTTCGACCAGGACACCCACACCATACACTCCATGCTCAAACCCCACCTCGAAACCCTCTCCCTCGAAATCCGCCGATCCCTCGCCTACTACTCATCGAAATACAGAGGCGAAAACGTCACCAAAATCCTCCTCACCGGCGGCGGCTCCCTCCTCAAAGGCATCGCCCGCTACTTCGAAGACGACCTCGGCATACCTGCCTCCCACGCCAACCCCCTCGCCAACATCCCCTACATCGGCTCCCTCCCCATCGAAAAAGTCGCCGCCCTCGTCCCATTCCTCGGCGTCGCCACCGGCCTCTCCCTGCGACAGCTGCCTCCAAAACAACTCGCAAAATCCTGCCTCCACGTCGAAATCGAACCCTCCTACGAATTCGGCAGCGCTAGCCAGGCCGCCATGCTCGCATAACCCGAAAGGCACACCAGGTTAACCATGATCAAAGTAAACCTGCAACCAAAAGTCAAACTCGAAATCAAACAGGGCCTCAAACTACCACTGTGGCCCGTCATCGCATCCTTCATCATCGTCATCCTCGGCATAGGTTACCTCTACTGGAACACCAACATGAGACTACTCGAACTCGCCAGCGAAGAAGAACAACTCCGCACACGACTCAAAAGCTTCCAGGGCATCATCGAAGACTTCAACACCGCACAGGAGGAAAAAAACTACCTCGAAGGCAAAAAAAACTTCGTCAACAGCATCTCACAAAACCAGCGCCAATGGACAGACCTCTTTGACCGCATAAGAGAAAAAATCCCGAAAGACGTCTGGATCGACACCCTCAAGGCATCAAGAGACGGCCAATACGACCTCGACGGCGCCACCTTCACATACTCATCCATCGGACACTTCATGCTCCAGCTCAACACCATCCCCCACATACTCACCGTCCAACTCGAACAGGCCAGCACCAGCAAAAGCAGCTCCGGCGGCGACAACACCAAAGAATCCATGGCCATCGCCGAAATCGCAAAATCATTCCGCCTCACCGGCAACATGAAACTCACAAGCGAAACAACCAAAAAAACGGCCGAAAACCCACAGGGCGGCAAACCCGCCCCCAGACAATCCCGCACCAGCCGCACCACACCGCCATCCCGGGTACCCACACCAGGCACCGGCCCACTGCCTCCCAACAACGAATAAGGACCCAACCAATGCAATTCGGTTCGCTCACATCATCGGCAAACACCAAAAACGCCATCGTACTCCTGCTGCTCATCGTCCAGCTCGGCGCAGCAGGCCTTTTCTACTTCTACAAATACACACCCATCCAAACCCAGATCGCCGAAAAACAAAAAACAGTCTCCGACCTCAAAAAACAGGTCCGCGAAGTCGAAGCAACAAAAAAACAACTCGACGAAACCATCATCGAAATCGGCCGTCTCAAAGCAGAAATCAAACGCATCGAAAAATTCTTCCCCGAAAACGTCTTCGTACCAAGACTCCTCGTCCTCATCGAAAACCTCGCCCTCGCCACACATGTCGACATCGAAACCATCAAACCCAAAACATCCGGCAAAAGCGAACGCGCAAAACCAAAAACCGCCTCCGCCGCAAAAACACCAGCCGCCACCCCAACCCCAAAATCCACTACCCCCGGCGCCGCCCCCAAACCCAACAACCCCAAACTCGTCTTCGACCAGGACAAGGAATACTCCACCACCGATATCGACTTCTCCATATCAGGCACTTTCCAAAATGTCTACACATTCCTCAACGAACTCGCCACATTCCCCAAACTCGTCGTAGTCAACGAACTCGAAATGTCCATCGACGACTCCAGCTCCAGCGACAAACAAAAAATCGACGAAGAATCCCAGCAAAAAATCGAAGAAAAAGAACTCGGCTCCCAAGTCACTCTCTCAGTCAAAATGCCGCTCTCCTTCTACATACAAAAAGCGGAATCACCCCAACTCGCATTCTAAAACGGACCTGCCATGAAACGCAACGAACTCAAACAACTGACCCTCACACTCGCCGCCGCGGCAGCACTGCTCACACTCGCCACCGGCTGCACACGCACAGCCACCCCACCCACTCCATCCCCCTCCGTACCAGCAGCCGCCACCTCCACCATCAAAACCCCAGGCGCCAAATCACTCACCACTGCCGCCGCCACTTCCACAACCCAGACAGACACCGCACAACAGGACGACGACTTGATAAAACAGGCCGGTTTTGATATGATTTATCCAAATTTTAATAAGGACACCGGCAGACGCGATCCCTTCCTCAGAGTAAGCTACATGGAAGGCGACTGGGAACCACTCCAGAAAATCGCAGGCGAAGACTTCCGCGTAATCGGCACATCCACCACCCAAAGCGGCAAAATCGCCCTCGTCAAAATCGCCGGCAACGACAAAATCATCCGCATCGGCGACGTCCTCGAAAACGGCTCTGTCGTCAAAACCATCAGCGATTACGACGTCGTCATAGAAAGAGGCGACCGCACCATGCGCCTCACCATGTTCACCGAACGCCGCGTCGCCAACACCGCCGAACTCGACCAGGCTCAAAGCTCAGCCAAACTCAACCTCCCAGTCGGCGACAACGACATGTTCTACGAATACCTCAAATACAAATTCGGAGCCGAGTCCGAAGCTGCCACCTCCGACAGCAATAACGACATCAGCTACAAGGAATACATCGACCAGAAAAAAACCGGCAACAAGCCCTACTCATCTGCCACATCAAAAACCGAAGACAAGACCAGACAGTAAATAAAACAACACATCGGAAACGGAAAACCAAAGATGACGCATAACAATCTCCCAAAAGCCGCCCTGACACTACTACTCACACTCACGCTGGCCGTCCTCTCCATGCCCGTACATTCCGCACAGGACGCCCCGGTCAAACTCATCCGCATCAACTTCTCCCAGGACAGCGGCAAAACCATAATCGAATTCAAAGGCACCAAAACACTCAAATACAAAGTCAAGGAATTCGACGACCCCGCACACATCATGGTCCAATTCCTCAACACCACCAACGGCCTGCCCTACGACACCCTCACCATCAACAAAGGCCCCGTCACAAACCTCTCAGTCAAAGAAATGTCCGTCAACGGCCAGACCTCCACATACGTATCCATCAACCTCACCGAAGTCGTCAAATTCGACTTCAACAACACACGCAACAACCTCGGCATCCAGCTCGCCCTCAACAACTCATCCACCGCCACACCCATGAATACCTACGCCAACTCACCCACACAACCATCCACATCAAACAGCAAAACCAGCAGCACTTCCTTCGCACCCTCCATCCCCGAACCCTCCAACATCATCGCATACTCATCACCCGGCAAAAAATCCTCATCCGAAACAACCATCCCCTCAAGACTCGAAGGCGACGACAAATCCCCCTACATCACCGGCCCCGTCATCCTCCAGGACGCCGACATCTCACAAGCCATCCGCATGCTCTCCGAAGCAGCCGGCGGCGCCAACATCGTCGTCGAAGCCAAACTCGTCACATCAGCCGGCGGCATCACCGTCACACTCTCCAACATCACCCTCGAAGCAGCCCTCGACGTCATCACTTCCGCCAACAACTGGGCATGGCGCAAATACGGCGACTACTACGCCATCATGTCCCGCGACACCGCTCAGGAAGGCGTCGACGTCTTCAGCGCCGGCGAAATCTACAGCGACACCGCCACAAAACTCAGAGTCTACATCTACAGATTCAAAAACAACTACGCCTGCAACTCAGACATACTCGCATCACTCAAAACAATCGTCCCTTCCACAATATGCGACACCCGCCGCAACATCATCATCATCAAAAGCACCGACAGCGAAATCGCCCGCGCTAAAACCCTTCTCGCTTCCCTCGACGTACCCCTCGACTCCCTGCCCAAACTCGACTCACAGGTCAACCAGATCATCCAGCTCGACTACATCACCCTCACGTCCGACTTCCAGTCCCAACTCGGCACCATGATCAACAACCCCTACTTCGGCGGCCTCACCATCTCCACCACATCACCCACCACATCCTCTTACTCCTTCACCGCTCTCAGCACCATCAGCTTCGACACCACCACCAACTCCATCATATTCGTCGGCGAAAAAGAAATCTACGAACGTTTCTTCGCCCTCATCAAAAAACTCGACATCCCCTCACGCCTCACCATCACCCGCGTCATCCCCCTCAAATACGCCACCGTCGCCGACATCAGGTCCCTCGAACAGGTCGACTCATTCTTCAAGAGCCCCAACGAATCCGCCCTCTCCAGCGGCGCCGCCGTCTTCAGCGAACCCACCAACACCATCACATTCATCGGCACCGAAGAACAATACAAACGCTTCTACGAAATCATCAAGGCCTTCGACGTCGAAGAACGCCAATACGTCACAACCATCGTCAAACTCAAATACCTCAACGTCTTCGACATCGAAGAAAAGAAAATCCTCGACGGCATCTTCACCACCCCTGGATTCGGACTCACCACCAAAGTCTCCACTTACCAGGTCGACAAACAGACCAACTCCGTCATCGTCACCTCACAAAAACAGTACATCGACAACATCGAACGCATCGTCCGCGGCCTCGACCAGCCCACTTTCGACACCTACGAATTCCAGTCCTTCAAACTCAAATACATCAACTGCGTACGCGCCATCCAGATCGTGGGCCACATCCTCCAGTCAGCCTCCATACAGACCAACGCATTCCCGGGCTACGGCGGATTCTTCGTCACCGAAGACATCACCTTCACCGGCGGCGAAACCCGCCAGTCCGACAACCACCCCCAATCCTACAAATGGGTCATCTCCCCCAACGCCGCCGACAACTCCATCTACGCCCTCGCGCAACCCAGCGAAATGGCCATGATACGCCGCCTCATCAAAGAACTCGACACCCAGCGCAACCAAATACGCCTCGACGTCCAAATCGTCCAACTCAAGAAAACCAACGACGAAAACTACCAGATCGGCTTCATGTCCCAAGACGGCAAATTCTCGCTCGGCACCAACTTCGGCGACTCCAACGACAGCACATTCTCCCAATACATCGCCAACCAGGCCGGACTCTCAGGCCGCACCGGCTCATTCCTCCTCTACGACACCCTCCAGGACAACATTTCCGCCTTCGCATCCACCATCGACGTCCTCATCCAGAAAATCAACGGCCGCGTCATCGCCAACCCCTCCATCACCGCACAGGAAAACACCGCCGCCAACTTCAACTTCTCGGAAGAATACACCTACGTCACCACCACCGGCTGGGAAACCGCCACCGAAAAATGGAACCCCGGCATCACCATGTCCATCATCCCACACTTCAAGGACGACTACATCGTCCTCTCCGCCAACATCTCCGTCAACGAAATCACCTCCTACACATCACAAGGCTACCCCGTCCTCGCACAACGCTCTCTCATCACCGAAATCCAGGCCGAAAACGGCATCCCCATCATCATCGGCGGCCTCACCCAATCAAAGGAAACCCTCGAAAAAGCCTCCGTACCCCTCCTCTCCGACATACCCCTCGTCGGCTCCATCTTCAAGAAAAAACTCAAAAACTCCGAAGAAACCGAAGTCGTCATCGTCATCACCCCCACCGTCATCAATGTCAAACCCTAACTCCCCCACCCTGCAGCCATCCAAAAAGGGGCGGTCTCCACGACCGCCCCTTTTCACAAATCCACCAACCACATTATTCCCGCAACCAGCATCACAACACCCAAAATATGCTAAAATTATA
>CAZQSL010000172.1:0-5883 GCA_964595945.1 uncultured bacterium | reverse complement strand
TTGGCAAACGCTGCAAATCCGCATGCGCCAACTCCACCAATCATACGTCAAATGGATGCCGGTCCAGAGCGTTTAAGGGCAGATGCGATTCGGGGATCGGGTATGGCATTTCCACTAATAACAGCTATAATCATGGGGCAATGCGGCTCAAATCCGCGCAATTGGCATAAGGCAAGCAGGTAATGGAAGAAATCGTAATCCTCGGCTCAACAGGGTCCATAGGACAGTCTGCGGCAGCGGTGCTCAGATCAAGTCCCGGAAAATTCGCAGTCGCAGGGCTCGCGGCCGGCACTGCTGGCAGCGCGTTGTTCGCGCAGATCGAAGAATTCGCGCCGCGTGCCGTATCGGTGAGGGATGAGGCGCAAAAGGCAATACTCGACGACTGGCTCAGTGCGGCATCCCGCGTTGGGGTAGACACGATGTGTGGTGTATCCGGACTCGAACGCCTCGCCGTCATGCCGCGCAATGGCAGAGTGCTTAATGCGCTCGCGGGTGGCGTTGGCACTTTTCCATCGCTCGCCGCTGTCAAGTCCGGCATGACGTTGCTGCTTGCAAACAAGGAGGCGCTTGTGACTGCCGGGGCTCTCATCATGGCCGAAGCTGCACGTAATAGTGCCCGAGTGCTCCCGATCGACAGCGAACATTCGGCAATTTTCCAGTGCCTTACTGGCGAAAACAGGACAGATGTCTCAAAAATCATCCTTACAGCGTCAGGCGGGCCTCTGCTCAATATGCCAGCCGGCAAAATCACTCCCGAAATCGTGCTCGCTCATCCGGTTTGGCGCATGGGCGCAAAGGTCACGGTCGATTCTGCGACAATGGTGAACAAGGGGCTCGAAATCATCGAGGCCATGTGGTTGTTCGGCATGGCGCTTGACAGGATTGGTGTCGTGATCCATCCTGAGTGTATCATTCATTCCATGGTCGAATATGTCGATGGTACCACGAAGGCGGTCATGTCCAGTCCGGATATGCGACTGCCGGTAAGTTACGCGCTGAATTATCCGGAGAGGGTGCCTGGCGAGTGCGGCAGGCTCGATTTTTCGATGATTTCATCGCTGAGCTTTCAGGAGTTCGACCCGGGGAAATATCCCTGTTTTCAACTCGTGATGGATGCTGCGCGCGGCGGAGGCCTGTTGCCGGCGATCGTTTCGACGGCCGACGAAGTAGCTGTGGACGCATTTCTATCGGGACGCATTTTGTTCGACGACATCCCTTCTGTAATAGAGCATGCGCTGGAGTGGGGCAGGACAGAGGGTGCCGGCAATATTGAAGTCACCCCTGAGAGCATCGGTGAATACATGCGCGCCACACGCAAAATCGTACCATGTCAATGACAAGCGAGTGTTATGACTGCCGGCTGTAAGACGGGTGATTCACCTTGATTTGATCCACACGGCCATATCGGTCTTCCCTTTGTTGCCCCAGGTGAAATAAGGAACCGCACGGAAGGGTTTGCCATCTGTCGTACGGCCTATGATCACAACCGTGTCGCCGTCGGGCTCTGTCGTAAGAGCATTTGCCGGGTCGGCTTTCATGCCGTGAACATTGATGGCGGAATTATCGCTACCCTGCACGCAGTAGACAATGGGGCCGCGCGTGATCGCGACATATCCACGGTTGGTGACGACCTCCTTGCGATCATACGAGGCCCTGGCAGTCATGGCGAAACTGATAGTGACTTCATCGCCGTCATTCCACTCCCGGTCAATAGCGAGATAACAGGAACTGGCAGCGTTGCGGGAAACCACAGCGCCATTGACAGCGACTTCCGCCTCTTTGGCCCAGTCGGGGACGCGAAGCTTGAGTGAAAACGTGGCGGATTGCGGCAAGGAGACCACAATCGAAGAGTTTCCGTCGAAGGGGAACCCGGATTTCATCGTGAATGCCGCCTCGACGCCCCCCAGTGCCAGGCATGCGCGGCTTCCGATGTAATGATGTACCCACAGAGTGTTTTCGGTCACTCCATAGATGTATTGTTCGAGCGACCAGAACAGACGGGCAATGTTGGGGGGGCAGCAGGGGACATCGTACCATTCGCGGCGTTCCGCGTGGCCGAATGACACGAGCGGGTTGGAATAGAAATAACGGGTGCCGTCCTGCGCCATACACCCGAGGATGGCATTGTACAGAGCCCGCTCCATCTGGCTGGCATATTGGGGAGCGCCGGTAGCCTGGAGCATGCGCCATGAGAAAAAGAAGCTGCCGATCGCCGCGCAGGTTTCAGTGTATGAAGTGTTGTGAAGTTCGTAATCGGCGCCGAATCCCTCGCTGTAAGGGAATGTGCCCATGCCGCCGGTGATGTAAGTCCTTTTCGTGATCGTGTTGGACCAGACATCTTCGAGGGTGCGGAAAAGTGCACTGCCACCCGTTTCAAGGTACAGGTCAGACACACCGGTGTAGAGATACATGGCTCTTACGGAATGGCCTTCGGCGACTTTGTGATCTCTCACCTGCGAGTGCATCTGGAAGTATTCGCGAGTCGGGAGTTTGAACATCCCCCGGATGATGACCGGCAACGGGACATCCCTGTGAGACATGGCGCTTCCCGCGTTCTGCTTTTCTTTCGGCATGAACGGCACTTTGGGCGGATCCGCAACAGGAAGCGACGAGATCATATCGTCAACGGCGTTGCGGACCATGCGCCGGAAAATGTCTGTCCGGCCTCTCTCTTCGATGAAAAACCTCGCCGTGTCGAGATAGCGTCCGTGCCCGGTTGTGCGATAGAGCTGGATCATCGCGAGCTCGATTTCCTCATGCCCCGGGACTTCTTCCCTGAGACCTTTTCCGAAAGTGGCGCAGATATGGTCGCCACATTTTTCGGCGACTTCGAGCAGGTCCCTGCGGCTCGAAACCCTGAAGTGAGTGCATGCCGCCTCGATGAGATGCCCCATGCAGTAGAGTTCGTGCTTGGCGAGCAGATTCTTGTATCTATGTCCCGGAGCGGCGAGTTGGAAGTAAGTATTTATGTAACCATCGGGACTCTGTGTCCTGCGGATGAGGTCGATCATTTCCTCGACATGTCCGGCAAGTTCCGTATCGCCGGGATTCTTCGCGGCTATTATCACGGCCGCTTCGAGCCATTTGTACAGATCGGAGTCCGCAAAGCCCCATCCTCTGAATTCGCCGGTCTTGACTCCCGCAGCGATTCTGAAATTGTCGACGCAGCCAGTCCGCTCAAGGTGAAACCACTGGCGCAGAATTGCCGTTCGCCGGATCGTTTCGCGTCTTGCGTCCCAAAACGGATCGGCCATTTCGACACTTCCGTACTGGAGCGGAGTAATTTTCGCGTAAGGACTGACATTTGCTTTCTTATGATTTTCCATCGTTGACTCCTCATCTGATCTTTGACTGGCTTGCATCACGGGAAACATCGTAGACCGTCGCGTCCACTTTCGTATTCCCGACTTTCGGAATTTTACACTATCGGAGGGTAAAAAAGAATTGACTATCTTAACAACATCAAAAGTGATGCTAATGTTTCCTGGCCGCGCAGAACAGCAGGAAGCAACTCACCCTGCAAAAACCGTCGTCAATACCGGGGACATCAACACCATGTGACGGCAATTTCGCAGTAGGGGTCTCCCTTGCATGCGCATTTTCTCTCTTCAGCCTTGACACCTGTTCCGCCGGAAAGTTCGATCAGCGTACAGGCCCAGCCGAGCAGGTGGTCGCAGAACTCTCTGTGTGGCAGAGCGTAATTGGAAAGTCTCATAACGAAACAGGTGGGACTTTCACTGAAAATTTCAATATCTCCAGTGTCGTGGAAGGCACTCCATAGGGAGGGGACTCGCGAAAGAGTGTCCTCCGGTCTGTTTTCTTTCACTTTTGTCTTGTAGACTCCGGTAAGGCCCATCTGTGCGGTCATGGCTCCGAGCTTCTGCATGATCAGCGGTTCCCTGTCCTTCATGACCCTGTATGTAGCCTGGCTGAGTTCCTTCATTACTTCCGCGGGATACCAACTCGAAGAAAGCAGTGCGCCATTGAGAACTGTGCGGCTCCTTTCACTCGTTTCGGCCAGAATGTCATTGAGAGTATCCTGGCCCCAACCCTCTTTGATCATTGATATTCTGCCAATGAGCGCGACGCCTTTTATATTCGCCATGTACATCATCCCTTCATAACCGGTATATCGAATATAGAGCGATTATATCGGCAGGTCACGCAAAGCACAAGTAGCGCATGGGATAAAGGAATCAGGCGGCAGAAACCGGCCATAAGGCATTGTGGAAGGAAACAGAAAGAGAGTGACTTGACCAGCCGGCAAATTACAGGGCAGGGTTTCTGTCGATGGCTTCGATAGCGTCGATGGCGATCTGAAGGCTTGTGGAAAGGGCCTCTGGTCGGACAACATCCATGGTGTCGAATCGCGTGTGGTAGTAAGGGGATACGCTTGAGGTGTCCTGGCAGAGGATGCAAGTGGCGGAAATGCCTTTCGCGGTGAAGGCGGCAGCGTCAGTCGCTCCGACGGGCACGGGGCCTTTTTTGATGTTCCAGTTGTGATTTTTCGCTATGTCGGTGATGAGTTTGACAAGCTTGGGATTGTGTTTGCCCGAGCAGGCCTCGCCGGTGACGACGGTTAGAAATTTTTCGTTGTAGATGCTGTCGAACGTGATGAGATGAGTGGGGATGGCCTTGAATTCGGCGAGATGCCTGTCGACATAGCGTTTCGCGCCGCGGAGTCCAGCTTCTTCACAAGCCATGCCGGAGATAACGATTTCGGTGTGCTCAGGGAAAAATTCCCCATTCTTCTTTGCATCGTCGAGATATTTCGCGAGGCCGGCCGCGACGGCCACACCAGCCATGTCGTCGCCCGCTCCGGGGACTGTCGAATAGGTGTGGAAGAAGAAAAATACTCCGACAAACGGATACAGCGCCATGCAGACAAAGCCAAGCGTGTTATAGATTTGAGCCGAAGGGTTTCCGCCTGTAATGATGGCTGCCGATTTCGCGATGCTCGCGCCGATGAGCAGCAAAATGGCTGCGATGGCCACTCCCATTACGGGTATGGCAAGATTTTTCAGCAGAAACCACAGGGTGAATTCGTAAGCCGAGTCCGTATGTCCGCTGATGATTACACGACTGCGCACTTCGCCTTTGGGTGCGATGGTGCCGTAGACATTGACGCCTTCGCGTTTGGGGAAGATCGGATCGATGAATTCCCTATAGAGCAGAAACTCCAGAAAAATCAGTACGAATCCGCTTGCGGCAATGAGAAAGGCAACCGGAGCATAGAGCCAGTACATCGCGACCGCTGCCATGTAGAGGACAACGATGATAGGGAAAAAACCGAGGAAAGCAGTCGGGCTGCATGTGAACTTTTCGGATACTACCTTGTCACATAAAGGCTTCCATTCGTCAGCGAGTAGGGCCGCGAGGCGTTTTTCATCCTTGCTGCATGATTCGCGTGGTCCGATTTCGTCAATGACTCTTTTCGTGAGATTGTACATATAGTCTTTATAGCGGTCGGCGATCATCAGTCCTGGCCTCCTGAAATGGATTTTGCTCGTAAAAGAGCAATTGGACAGCAATAACGAGTGAGATTTTAGCACCCGCGGCGAGTTATTGCGAGTGCTCGCGGTTATTTCATTTTGACGAGGCCGTGCCTGATGGCGAAGTGTACGAGTTCGGCGACATTTTTGAGTCCGAGTTTGCGCATGGCGCGGTTTTTATGGGTTTCGACAGTACGTGGAGAGATGCAGAAATCGAGAGCGATTTCCTTGAGTTCGCGACCTGAAGCGATGGCGGCGATAATCTGGAGCTCGCGGTCGGAAAGGATGGCAGTGGGTGATGTGTGTGAATGTGATAGGAGACGGGCCGTGATGTTTTCGGCCATGTCGGGCTGGATGAAAATCCGGCCTTTTGCGACATCGCGGATAGCTG
>CAZQSL010000171.1:0-6001 GCA_964595945.1 uncultured bacterium | reverse complement strand
CATAGTCGCAAATGACATCGCTACTGGCGATCTTGCCAACCTGAAATTCAATGCGCAGATCACGATATGGCTGTGGTTCACGGTGCTGTTCGCGAATTTCGCGGAAGCCATAGCCGAGGGACGGGGCAAGGCGCAGGCCGACACTCTTCGCGCGATGAAAAAGGATACGCCAGCCCGGCTGTTCCACGGTGGTTTGGATACAAGGGTGCCGGCAAGCACACTCAAAATCGGCGATCTCGTGGTGTGCGAAACCGGCGACGTGATTCCTGGCGACGGCGACGTCGTGGATGGAATCGCAAGTGTGGATGAGTCAGCCATCACGGGCGAATCGGCCCCTGTCATCCGCGAAAGCGGCGGTGACAGATGCGCCGTCACGGGCGGCACGCGCGTGATCAGCGACAGGATCATCGTCAAAATAACGGCCACTCCCGGCCAGACATTTCTCGACAGAATGATCTCGATGGTCGAAGGCGCGAAACGCCAGCAGACGCCCAACGAACGCGCGCTTTCCGTTCTGCTGCTCAGCCTCACCGCGATATTCCTGCTTGCAGTCGGCACTCTTCGCGGCTTCGTCTCATACAGCGAAAAGGCGTCGGGCGACACGGGATTTGCCACACTTGCCGTTCTGATTTCACTTATCGTATGCCTGATTCCGACTACAATCGGCGGACTGCTGTCCGCCATCGGCATCAGCGGCATGGACAGGATGCTGCGCAAAAACGTGCTCGCGATGAGCGGCAAGGCAGTCGAAGCCGCTGGCGATGTGGATGTGCTGCTGCTCGATAAAACCGGCACTATCACGCTCGGCAATCGCATGGCGAGCAATCTCATTCCGGCTCCCGGAGTAACGATTGAGCGGCTCGCATCGGCCGCACTGATCGCATCCATAGCTGATGAGACGCCGGAAGGCCGTTCTGTCATATCGCTCACGAAGGAAAAATATTCCATCGAACCCCACAAGCTTCCCGATGGCTCCGCCTTCATTCCGTTCACGGCAAAGACCCGCCTCAGCGGCATCGACATACCCGTCGCGAACGGCAAGTTTCAGAAGATACGAAAGGGTGCGATCGACTCCGTGCGAGAGTATGTGAAATCGGAGCGCGGGATATTCCCCGAGCAGGTGGCGAGTGTGGCAGACGACGTGGCACGAAGTGGCGGCACTCCGCTCGCCGTTGCTTATGGCAATGAGGCGCTCGGGGTGATTGTGCTTAAAGATATCGTGAAGTCCGGCATCCGTGACAGGTTCACCGAACTCCGGAAAATGGGAATACGCACAGTCATGATAACTGGCGACAACCCGCTCACTGCCGCGACCATCGCAGCGGAAGCCGGTGTCGATGACTTCATCGCTGAAGCCACTCCTGAAACAAAACTACAGCGCATACGCGACGAACAGGCAAACGGGCATCTTGTGGCGATGGTCGGCGACGGCACGAATGACGCGCCGGCGCTTGCTCAGTCGGATGTCGGCGTCGCGATGAATACCGGCACTCAGGCCGCGCGCGAAGCCGGCAACATGGTCGATCTCGACAGCAACCCGACGAAGCTCATCGAAGTCGTCGAGACCGGCAAGCAGCTGCTCATGACGCGTGGCGCGCTGACGACTTTCAGCATCGCAAACGACGTGTCGAAGTACTTCGCCATTCTGCCCGCGATGTTTTCGACTCTTTATGTGGCGCACGCAGGCGTTGCCGGACCGATTGCCGCACTCAATCTCATGAGGCTTCATTCGCCGCAAAGCGCTATCCTCAGCGCCGTGATTTTCAATGCGCTCATCATTGTCGCGCTCATACCGCTTGCGCTACGCGGCGTCAAATATGCTCCGCTCGGCGCGTCGGTCGTTCTTCGGCGCAACCTGCTCATATACGGATTCGGCGGACTCGTCGTGCCATTTATCGGTATCAAGCTGATCGACGTGCTGCTCACGGCAGTTCGCTTAATCTGAGGGGAGGCTTATAATGAAAACAGTAATGCAGTGCGTCAGAATATTTGTGATGCTCACGCTGCTGACAGGTGTTGCGTACCCAGCGATAATCACGGCAGTCGCACAGATTGCCATGAGAGATAAAGCAAATGGAAGCCTCGTGAATCTAAACGGCAAAACAGTCGGATCGGCTCTGATCGGCCAGCAGTTCAGTTCGTCAGCATACTTCCTTCCGCGGCCGTCCGCATCGGGGTATTCGGCAATGCCGTCGGGAGCCGGCAATCAGGGCGCGACGAGCAACGCGCTGCGAACCGCTATCGCTGAACGCCGCAAGTCGCTCACGCCGTTGTTCGGTGACAAAACGCCATCGGACATGCTGCTTGCTTCGGGCAGCGGGCTCGACCCGCACATAAGTCCCGCCGCAGCCAATGCGCAGATCGCACATGTCGCACGCGCTCGCCACTTGAATATAAACGCAATGGCACAACTTGAGGCGCTCGTGGCGCAAAGCATCGAAAAACCGCAGTTCGGAATATTCGGCGCGCCGCGCGTCAATGTGCTGCAACTGAATATGAAGACCGACGTTGCATTCGGCAAACCTGATGCAAACGGGAATTGAGTGAATGGGAAACGAATCGCCATACCGTCCAAATCCTGACGCTCTTCTTGACGCGGTGACGCGAAAAGCGGAAGACCGCAGGAAAGGAAAACTCAAGATATTCCTCGGCATGTCGGCCGGTGTCGGCAAGACGTACGCCATGCTTGGCGCCGCCCGCGAACTTGCCGCAAGCGGTGTCGATGTTGTTGCCGGATACATAGAAACACATGGCCGTACTGAAACGGATGCTCTTGCGGATGGGCTGGAAACCATTCCCCGCCGCGTCGTGCCTTATCGCGATGTGACGCTCGAAGAGATGGACATCGACGCTGTACTGAAGCGCTCGCCGCAAGTGGCCCTCGTCGATGAAGCCGCCCATACGAATGCGCCCGGCAGCCGCCATATCAAACGCTGGCATGACATTGTCGAGCTGATCGATTCCGGCATCAATGTTTACACAACACTCAATATTCAGCACATCGAAAGCCTCACGGATACTGTCCGCGAAATCACCGGCGTCAACATATCCGAGACGGTGCCCGACACGGTCATTGATATGGCAGACGAAATCGTGCTCGTCGATATTCCTCCCGACGAACTCATCAAGCGTCTCGACGAAGGCAAGGTTTATGGCGACGGCCGCGCCGGTCACGCAATGCAGAATTTTTTCCGCCCCGGCAACCTGTCCGCTCTCCGCGAACTCTCGCTTCGCCTCGTGGCCGAACGTGTCAACCGCGATCTGCGTGACTACCGCAGCGTCCACAACATCACCGACACGTGGAAAACCCGGCATCGCCTCATGGTTGCCGTTTACGCGAGTCCTTATTCCGAAACGCTCATACGCTGGACACGCCGCCTTGCGTCAGCGCTCGATGCCGAGTGGACAGGCGCTTACGTCGAGTCCGATGCACAGCTTTCCGATGCGGAAAACAAATTGCTGACCAAAAATCTCGCGCTCGTAAGTGAGCTTGGCGGCAATGTGCTGACTACGGTCGGTGACGACCCGGTGAGTGGGCTCATACGCCTTGCGCGCGAAAATCAGATTACGCAGATAGTGGTCGGCAAGTCGCGCCGGGGGTTCGTTTACAACCTGCTGCATCGCGGCTCGATTGTCGAACGCATCCTGCGCGAAAGCGGCGACATCGATGTTTACATCGCAAGCGGCGAACCGGGCACGAAACATCAGCTTGGCGAACACAAACGAACAGCTACCCCGAAAGCGTGGTTTGGCAGAGACATACTCCTGGCTGCGATTTCACTTGCCGCCTGTTTCATCGCCGGACACATCATCAATCCGTTCATCGCGTATCGCGCCGTCGGACTCGTTTTCCTGCTCGGCATGACGCTGCTTGGCATGTTCGTCGAACGAGGCACATTTATTGTGGCAGCTATACTGTGTGGTCTGATGTGGAATTTCTTTTTCATCCCTCCGTATTACACATTCTACATATCGGCGCCCGAAGATTTCATGATGTTCACGATGTTTCTCGCGACATCCCTCGTCATAGGGCACCTCACGTCACGACTTCGCCGCAACGAAAAACACCTCCGCCTCCGCGAGCGACGCACCGCTTCGCTCTACCACTTCACGGAAGATATTTCATCTACGAGCGACATGGGCAGAATCATCGAAAACGCCATCCGTCACATCACGTCAGATTTTGATTCCGAAGCGACGGTTTTCTTACGCGACTCACATGCCGGCACCATAAAAGCTGTATCATCAATATTCACCACGGGCGAAAATGCGGAGACTGTCGCGGAATGGACAATACTCCACAACCGCCCAGCCGGACTTTTCACCGACACGTTCCCCAATTCCGACGCGATGTTCCTGCCGCTCATGGCCTCGCAGGGCACAGTCGGATCGCTCGCACTCAAACCCCGCCGGAAACAGTCCTTGACGCCCGAACTCAATTTGCTCGCCGAGACATTCGCGCGACAGCTCGCTATGGGCATCGAACGCGAACAGCTCAACGAACTCGCCCGCCGCACCATGCTCCTGCAGGAATCCGAGCGCCTCTACAAAGCAATTCTCAACTCGGTCTCGCATGAACTCAAAACCCCGCTTGCCACTATCGAAGGCTCGGCCAGCGCACTGCTCGACCCGATGGTTGGCAGCGATCCCGCTTCACTCAAACTGCTTGCGGACGAAATACTCGGCGCATCGCACCGCCTGAGCCATCTTGTCAAAAATCTGCTCGACATGACCCGCCTCGAATCCGGCGTCATTCCGCTTCGCGCCGAACCCTGCGACGTGAAAGACCTCGTCTGCACGACCCTTCGCCAGCTCGGCAGAGAACTCGATGGCCATACCGTTTCTACCAAGTTCCAGCCGGATTCACCACTCATCGAAATGGATTTTCTACTGATGGAACAGGCCATCGGCAATATCCTGCTCAATGCAGCCATGCACACTCCCGCAGGCACCCATATTGAAATTGTTACGCAGTCGGACGACACTTCGATTAGAATATCAATCAGCGACAACGGGCCAGGCCTGCCATCGGATAACCCTGCGCAGGCGCTCGTAAAATTTTGGCGCGCCGACCCTCACAAACCCGGCGGCACCGGTCTCGGACTAACCATCGCCAACGGCTGGGTCGAAGCACACGGCGGCACGCTTGCAGTTCGCAACAGGTCTGAGGGCGGCGCACAATTTACAATCACACTACCACTGGAGCGGCACAAATGACTGGCGTCACATCTTCTTTGACCATCCTCGTAATCGACGACGAACCCGCCATCCGCCGCCTGCTCAAAACCACACTGCAAGCGCACGGCTATGAAATCATAGAAGCCGAAAACGGACGCGAAGGCCTCGTCAGCGCGTCCACTCGCCCGCCCGACATGATCATTCTCGATATGAACCTGCCCGACACTAACGGGCTCGAAGTGCTCGAAAAACTTCGCGAATGGTATGACCGGCCCATCATGGTGCTGTCTGTCATCAACAGCGAAGAAAACATCGTGCGCGCTCTCGATCTCGGAGCCGACGATTACCTCACAAAACCTTTCGGCGTCCCCGAACTCCTCGCCCGCCTGCGCGTCTGCATCCGCCATAATCGCGCCGCCACACAACCAGACCCCATTTTCACAACAGGTCCGCTATCAATCGATTTTTCAGCTCACGAAGTCACGCTAAACGGGCAGATCGTAAAACTCACATCCACCGAATTCAACCTGCTCAAACTCTTCACAAAACACGCTGGAAAAGTCCTCACCCACAAATTCATCCTCAAAGAAATCTGGGGGCCAGGCTCCGGCAACGACATCCAGTACCTCCGCGTTTATATCGGCCACCTGCGCCAGAAACTCGAACCCAACCCCGACCGCCCGCAACTTTTCATCACCGAACCCGGCGTCGGCTACCGGCTGATGCTGTAAGCTTCTTTATCCGGCGAATGGATACTTTCCCGATTGTTAAACCCGGATCCGTCAATAGAAAGTGCGCTATTGTCGAATCCGGCAGTCGCGAT
>CAZQSL010000170.1:0-6071 GCA_964595945.1 uncultured bacterium | reverse complement strand
TGCGGGTGCAGGTGCCAATCGTAGATGAAATCATTTCGGCAGCGGGACTGACTCCATTATCGGTCGAAGGATATGAAGCGGACGATGTGATCGGCACCCTTGCGAGCATGGGTGTCGAAAGGGGCGCGGAGGTACGCATTATCACCGGTGACCGCGACATGTTCCAGTTGGTTGGCGACGGGGTATTCGTCCAACTGACCAGCAAGGGGGTGGCGCAGCTTGAAACCTACGACGCAGCGAGAGTGTTTGAAACGATCGGTGTGCCACCATCGGGCGTGATCGAAAAAAAAGCGCTCGAAGGCGACAAGTCTGACAATATCCCCGGAGTGCCTGGTATCGGCGAAAAGACGGCGCTCGCGTTACTTGATCAATTCGGCACGCTCGAAGGCATATACGACAGTATCGAGAATATAAAAAGCCCATCGGTCAAAAACAAGCTTGTCGAAGGGCGCGAACTTGCATTTGTCAGTCGCCGGCTTGCCACGATCATTCGTGACGTGCCGGTGGGAAAAACTTATGAAGATTTCAGATTCGATGGGTTCGACACCGCCGGGCTGCGGCGGGTGTTCGAAAAATATGGATTCAGATCGCTCCTCAAAGAATTGCCCGCGCAGCAGATGTGGCAGGGCGACCTGTTCGCCGGGAGCACCGGTGCCGAGGTGCTTGCAAGACCAGCGGAAGTCGGTCCGCAACTCGGGTCGCGTTACCGAGCCGTGTTTGATATGGAAGACCTCAGCGGCGTACTTGCGCGGGCCAGATCGGCAGGCAGGCTCTGTATCGACCTTGAGACGACAGGGCTTGATCCGTTTTCCGATTCGGTCGTTGGCATTTCGCTTGCGCACGAAGTTCGGGAAGCCGTCTATGTGCCGGTGGCGCACTGTGGCGAAGCCGCGGAAAAGAAACAGACCGGAATGTTCGACGAGGTTGATGAAAAATCCGCTGCAAGCGATCCCGACATCGGCAGGCAGCTTTGCCGCGATGAAGTCATGGCGATGCTGAAACCGTTGCTCGAAGACCCTGAAATGGCAATACTTGGACACAATCTGAAATTCGACATGGCAATGCTGCGGCGGCATGGGATCACGAAAATCAAACCTGCCTGCGATACTTTTGTCGCGGCATACCTGAACGATCCGTCTTCGCGCCATTATGGACTAAAGGATATTGCCTCGCGTATTACACACGCGGAATTCCGCACTTTCAGTGATATGGCAGGCACTGGCAAGAGTCAGAAGACATTCGATCAGATCACCATAGCGGACGCTGTCGACTATGCGTGTTCGGACGTCGACGCAGTGCTGCATATCGAGCCGGTACTGACGGGTGTGATCCGGGAGACCGGGCAGGATGATGTGTTCCGTAAGATCGAAATGCCGCTTGTGCCAGTGCTTGCAGAGCTTGAATGGAATGGGATTGCCATCGATACGGCCGCCCTCGCAACACTGTCGCTCAGCCTTGCGGACAGGGAAAAGGAGATACAGGAGAAGATTATCGATATCACCGGGTCTGGGGTCAATCTGAATTCGCCCAAGCAGGTAGGGACGCTCCTGTACGACCAGCTCGGCCTGCGCAAGGTGTCAAAGCGGTCGACGGATATCTCCGTGCTCGAAGAATTGGCCGGAGATCATGAAGTGGTGCCGCTTATAATGGAATACCGCCATCTGAGTAAACTGAGAGGCACGTATGTGGACGCTCTGCCATCCCAGATCAGTAATGTCACGGGCAGGCTGCATACATCGTTCAATCAGACGCTCACGGCGACCGGCCGGCTTTCGAGCAGCAATCCCAATCTCCAGAATATCCCGATCCGTACAGAAGAAGGCCGCAAGATACGGCGCGCGTTCGTGCCGGGTGCGTCTTCGCAGATACTGCTTTCAGCCGACTACTCGCAGGTCGAGGTAAGGCTGCTTGCTCATCTTTCAGGCGACGAAACTCTCATCGACTCATTTCGCCGCAATGAAGATATCCACCGCAGAACCGCCGCGGAGGTCTATGGCGTTGCGCCCGAAGATGTCACTACCGACATGCGCAGATACGCCAAGACCATCAACTTCGGCATCATTTATGGCAAGACAGAATACGGACTCGCGAAGGAACTCGGCATCTCGCGCAAAGAGGCAGGAGAATTTATCGAACGCTATTTCGGGCGCTACGAAAAGGTGCGCGAATTCATAGACGAAACAAAAGAATCGGTGACGCGCGACGGATGGGTTACTACTTTGTTCGGGCGGCGCAGACGTATACCGGAAGCGCAGTCCGCCAACAGAAACGAGCGCGAGGGCGGCTATCGCATGGCAGTCAACACGCGCGTGCAGGGTACGGCTGCCGATGTGATGAAACTCGCGATGATACGTATCCATGACCTGATCGAAAAGGGCGGGTTGCATGGCGCGAAAATGCTCCTGCAAGTGCATGATGAACTCGTCTTCGAGGTCGAGAAATCTGCGGTCGGCGAAGTCGCGAAAGTGGTCAGGCATGAAATGGAGCATTGCGCCGACGAGCTCGTCGAAATGAAGGCACCGCTCATCGCAGATGTAAAAACCGGGCCTAACTGGGCCGACATGGAAGCATTGGAAGTGCAAACGAAAAATATGTGAACAGTGAAAAATGAGAACTCTTCTAACAGAGCTCTCGTTGGCGCTACCAACACTTGTGCAGTCGATTATTTGAGATTCTTCACGAAAAAAGCGCGCGCCTGGCCTGGCACTTTTTCCATCGGAGGAATGTGCTGCTCGGGGCCGCCGCATGTGTACCACTCGATTTGTTTTGGATCCTGGGCGGCGGCGTAGAGTGCATCCGTGGTTGGCTTCGGGACAAGTTTGTCACCCTTGCAGTTCATCATGTACAGAGGGCGCGGGGAAAGGCGTGGGATGAATGTGAGAGGTTCGACGATCTGCATGTCGGTTTTGTAGTCGGCGGCTGTAAGCCCTTTGGATGCGTACAGATCGCGGATCGGCTGCATGGTGCTGATCTGTGTCAACTCATAGAGTATTCCCCAGTCCCCGCCTCCTACCATGAGTACGACAGCCTTGAAGCGGGAGTCGATGCCAGTGGTGATCGAGCCCATGAAAGAGCCGAGGCTGACACCGAGATAGCCTATGCGATGCGAGTCGATGTCGGAACGTGAAGATACGTAGTCTATGGCGCGCATCTGGTCCATCGCCGTCTGGTGGAGAGCAGTTGCGTTCGATGGTATGTCAGTGGAAATGACATCCTTGCCTGGTTGTTTTCGTTCGCCGTGATACTCGAGGTCGATGGCGACGACCGCCATGCCTTTTTGTGCGAAGGTGCTGGCGAAAAGCATGCTGAATGACTTGTCCTGATTGTATCCGTGCTGCACCATGATGCATGGAAATGGGGCGGCGCCTTTTGTGGGGACAAACAGCAGTAGCGGCAGTCGTCGGCCATCGGTGCTGTCAATGGTGATATGGTACTGAGTGAAAGTACCGCGGTCGATGGTTTCGTCTGTCGTCGCATTGAGAGGCAGCGCATGGTCATATTTGTATGAGGCCACAATGTCATCAGGCGAAGATGCCGCGGCGTGGGAAACGCTTACGGCGACAAGCATGGCGGCAGTGAAAATAACGGTAAAAAGCGAAGCACGGAATCTGTTCATGGCAATACTCCCAATGGTTGATATTCACTCGAAGAGCGTATGCAGAGCAACTCTTTATTTCAGTCCGAGCGCATCACGGACGATGCGTTCGGTGATCGTGAGTTCGTAGTTGCTGGGGCCGAGCTGTTTGACAAGACCGGTTTCGAACGGGTCGAATTCAAATGGCTTTACGATGCGCCCATAGACATCCTTAAGGGCGCGAGCTCCTACGCGGGACTGTTCGGCGGCTTGAGCTGCGACGAGCTGAATGGCTTTTTCCGTGATGGAAAGTTCGATGCCGAGGCGCTTGAAGAAATTCTTTGAGATGTTGAAAACGGAATTGCGGGGTTCGAGGAAAATTTTGCGCAGGTCTTCTATCGAAAGGTCATTGAGGATCAGTGACGAGTCGAAGCGCGAAAGGAACTGAGGCAGCATGCCGTATTTGAACATGTCTTCCTGCGTGAGGTTGTCCTTCAGGGTGAATACCTGCTTGAAGAATACACGCCCGTCGGCATGGCGGGTCATCTGCGTGAGTTTTTCCTGTTTGCCCTCTTCGAACACCCGGCTGTATACCTGATCGTACAGCTCTTCGAATGCGCCGCCGCACAGGAACAGCATATTGCTCGTATTGATTTCCATCTGTGTTGTCCTGTACTCGCCGTCGACAAACACATTGGTGACAAAAAGCACCTTTTCGCCTTCCATCAGAGTCAGGAGAGACTGCTGGATATTGATGCCGACTACATTGGGGCGGCCGCCGAGTTTTGTGGTGATCTTGTCGATTTCGTCGATACAGACTGTGGCATGTTCGATCAGGTCCTTGATCTTTTCGATGGGAGCGCCACGTCCGAGTATCTGCGTGGCACGATCCTGCAGTGTCTCGAACAGTTGTTTGCCGGTGATGACAGCACCTTCTTCATTGGCGAGGCTGTTGGCGTTCATGCGGACGACGACACGGTATTTGTCATACTCGGGGTGATCGTTGAACAGGCGTTCGATGGCGTTCATTATCGAAGTTTTGCCCGTGCCACTGTTACCAATCATGATGATGTTGCCGAAAGGCTCGCTATTGATGTGTTTGAACACCGCAACTGCCACGTACTTCAGCACGTCGTCCTGACCTATGATGTCTCTTTTCATTTCGTTGTACAAATCGCGTGGTTTCATCGTTCTTCCCGAATGCCGTTATTTTGATCTGAATTCTATCACCAGTTGCGAAATGCCTCAACGTATCCTTTTAACATAAGTGCCGGTGTGTTATTCTGAATGATGGGATGATAGACACAATCAGGTGAAACCGATGCTGGACGTACTGCGAAGATTACCCGGTTACTGGCTGCTGCGGAGATTCAACATGACTTCGACAGCGCCGCTTGCGCTTGCGATCAGCGTCACTCATAAATGCAATTCGCGCTGCAAGACCTGCAATCTCCATCTGCACACTCAGAAAGAGCTTTCACTCAGGGAATATGAAAAGATATTCAAATCAATGAAACGAAAGCCGCGATGGGTGACGATCACGGGCGGCGAGCCCTTTATCCGCAATGATATCTATGACATTATATCCGCAATTGCGGTCAATATCAGGCCCGATGCGATCACGATCGCCACCAATGGATCTCTGACCGGCAAGGTGGAAAAACTTGTCAATACGGTCGTTAAAGACTTTCCGAAAATCAAGTTCATCATCAACATTTCGATCGATGGCATTGGGCAACGTCATGACGAAATCAGGGGTATGGAAGGCGCGTTTGAGCGTGCCATAACGACATTCGGAAAAATCCGCGAAATGCCGCCGCCACGAAATGTCCGGCTCGGCATAAACACTGTGGTGTCGAAGTACAATTCGGCCGCGATCCCGGAATTGATCGAATATGTATCGGGACTGGGCCCGGACAGTCATCTCATTGAGCCAGCCCAGCCGCGCGTCGAACTCGGTGTCCGCACGAAATCCATCGAGCCGTCGCTCGATGAGTACGGTAAAATCGTTGCCGGACTCGTTACGGGAAATCTTCACATCCGGGATGAAGACTCGCTTGGCGAAATCATCGCGGCATTCAGAAAACGTTACTACCAGCTTTCATACGACATACTTATGCGTCGAGAGCAGGTAGTGCCGTGTTTTGCCGCTGTCGCCTCCGCGCACATCGGGCCGGATGGCGTTGTGTGGAGCTGCTGTACGATCGCAAAACCACTGGGGTATCTGCGTGATGCCAATTATGATTTCAGAAGAGTGTGGAAATCGCGTGATGCCGCGGCGGCACGACGGTATATACGGGAAGGACGCTGCTTCTGCGCCATGGCCAATGCTTCATACGTCAATCTGCTTGTCCATCCGCCTGCGTTTTGGTCGATAGTCCGTTCGTCGCAAATCCTGCGAAAGCTGGCTGGGGGCAGGCGGCAGCGCAAATAATTACAATGTGTGTAACCGTTCACGGACGCATACAGGACGATAGCGCACAATAGAGCATCTATT
>CAZQSL010000169.1:0-6141 GCA_964595945.1 uncultured bacterium | reverse complement strand
CTTGTGAGAGATAGATTCAAATATGTGTGGCGGGGCAGTCGCGATCGTACTGGAGAGGGAGAGTGAAGTGGAATGTGGAGCCGGTGCCTGGAGAGGATTCGACCCAGATGGCGCCTTTGTGCTGGGTGATGACGCGTTTGACGATGGAGAGTCCTACGCCTGAGCCGTCAGCGGTGATGCGGGACTGGTCGTGGACGCGTGTGAAGATGTTGAAGATGCGTCCGACGCGGTCGGGGTGGATGCCGATGCCGTTGTCTTTGACAAAGAAGTGTCCCGTCTCCTGATGGGCGGAGGCTGAGATAGTGATGTGTGCTACCGGTTTGTCAGGGTCGGAGTATTTGATGGCATTGGTGATGAGATTGGTGAAGACCTGCATGAGGCGGATGCGTTCGCCGGTGAGGACGATGGAGTCGTCGCCGATGATTTCGATGACCGGCTTTTTTTCGGATATGAGGCGTGAGATCGAGTCGATCGAGTCGCGGATGAGTTTTGGGAATTTTACGGGACCCATTTCGCCGACGATGCGTCCGATGCGCGAGTAGTCGAGTACGATGTCGATCATGTTCATCATTTTTGTGGCGGAGGAGCAGATGCGTTCGAGGTAGTGGAGGGAATCGGGATCGAGGGTGGAGGCGAGCTCTTCGTGGAGGATATTGGCGAAGCCGGACATGGATATGAGAGGGGATTTCAGGTCGTGAGAGACTGTGTAGGCGAAAGATTCGAGTTCGGAGTTGGCGGCTTCGAGATTTTTCATCATGGCCTGAATGTCTTTTTTTGCCTTGAGCTGTTCGGTGATGTCGCGCAGGGTGCCGATGCAGAAGAGGTCGCCGTCGGAGTGGATGAGAGAGGCGGTGAGTTCGACGGGGATTTCGATGCCGTCTTTTCTGACGGCGATGAAATGATCGTTGGAAGTGTTGCCGGGCCAGGTGCCGGAGGAAAAGAAAGTGAGATAGAGTTCGGAGTAGTCGTCGATGACCCAAGAGGGGAATATGATCGAGATGTTGCGTTTGCCGGTCATTTCATCAGAGGAGTAGCCGAAGATCGATTCGGCAGCATTGTTCCAGAAGAGGATGTTGCCGGTGCGGTCGAGCATGACGATGGCGTCTTTGACGGAAGAAGTGATTGCGGCGAGGCGGCGTTCGCGATCGATGATGTCGGATGTGGCCTTGACGTGATCCATGAGGGGGGCGATCTGGCTGGCGATGGTTTCGAGGGCGGTGCGTACAGTGACGGGGGGCTCGGTGAGTGTGTGAGATGAAAGATTGACGCAGGCGATGACGTTGCCCTTGTGGACGACCGGGATGCCGATGGCGGAGGTGATGCGGTCGTGGCGGACGGGGTGGGAAAAGGAAGGTTCAGGGTAACTGTCGAGTACGCTTTGGGGGATGTAGATGATTTCGCCGGCCATGGCAGCCTCGAAAGCGGGGGACTCGCGGGGGACATGGCGCACTGACTCGGCGAATTCCGGGGAGAGTCCTTTTGTGGTGTGGAGGATGAGTGAGTCTTCTTTTTCGTCGTAGAGATAGATGCCGCCGCTGTCCATGCCGGAGACTTTGATGGAGGTGTCGAGGATGGCGTCGAGCGCTGCTTCGATGTCGTCGCATTTGCCGAGGAAGTGGATGAGGTTGCGGCGGAGGATGCTGATGTTTTCGGAGCGTTTTGACTCGCTGATGTCGCGGCTGATGGTGATGAGGGCTTCGCGGCCGTCCCAGGCGGCGGGGCAGACTTTTGTTTCGACGTCGATGAGAGAGCCTTGTCTGGTGGCCAGCGGTATGTAGCAGAAGTCCTTGCAGCCGTGAGTGATTTTCTGGAATGCGCCCTGGAGTTCGTCCCGCATGGATGGGTCGTGGATTTCGAGACAGGTTTTCTGCCTGATTTCGTCAAGGGAATAGCCGAGGGTTTCGAGCGTCCATTTGTTGGCGTGGAGGATTTTGCCGGAGTAGTCGACGATGAGGACATAGTCGCTGACCGAGTCGAAGACCGTTTTGAAATTGGTGAGATACTCTGTGAGGGAGGTTTCGGTTTTTTTCTTTTCGGTCACGTCGAAGATGGTGCCGATGATGCCGGAGATGGAGTCGGAGTCGAGTGCGGAGAAGGTGGTTTTGTAGAAAAGGACTTCGCGTTTTTCGCCTCCGCGGCGCATTACCTGAGAATTGTACATCTGGACACCGCGGCGGCGCATGAGGTCTTTGTCCTGCGCGTCGTAGACTTCGGCGAGTTCGCGGGGGTTGATGTCATAGACGGATTTGCCGATGATGTCGGACTTGTCGCGGGCGAGGAACGCAGCGAATGCGGAATTGCACCCGATGTAGTTGCCAGAAGTGTCTTTGATGAAGACTGGAGACGGGACGGCGTCGAGTATGGAGATAACGTCGGAAAGTTCGGGAGGGAGCTTGTGATTGCTGACTTTTGCGCCAGCTGCCGTGAGGATGATTGCGGGGGAGTCAGAGTCGGACGCGCGGTCGGGCTGGAAGCATATCTTGAAGCGGAAGGGGACCCCCGTCTCGTTAGTGAGAGTAAAGTGCGACGACGCGGAGCCAAACGTCTGGCGGGCCTTGTCGTAGAGGCTTCTGAGGCCGGCTGGCGCGGGAGTGCAGTCGAACAGATCGATTATGTGCATGCCAGGCGATATCGCCGGCATATAGGCGCGCACCTCCGCCGTGTAGTGGGCTACGCGGTCGCCGCTGTCGATGAAGATGGTGAAAACAACTGCCCTGCCGATGCTTTTCATAAATGATAGTCGTGGCATTCTCTCCACCTTGCGGGGGAAATGCCATTCTGCACGATTCAAATTGTCATTCTATTCTAATCGAGAAACGTTGCCGTGCCAATTGTTTTATTTGGGAGCCGCGGAGCCGGATGGTAAATCCCGCGAGAGCGGCGAGGCCCGCCGCAAGCATCAGTAAAGCTTCGCCGCGTATGACAGGCAGGCTGTCCGGGAACAGTGCCTTGTGGCGCGCCCACCAGAAATCGGGGATGAGAATTGACTTGTGAGGCGGCGTGCCGGCCGGGACAAGAGTGCGCCACGGATACGGGGCCTCCGTGCGGGTCACCATCTGGCGCATGATCCACAGATGACCTGCGACGGGAGAAAACTCTGGTATGAAATGAGCGAGCAGCAGGTCGTCGCGCATGTCGATGCGCCCGGGCATGTAAAACGGCTGGCTGGGTATGTTGTGGGTCGTATAACCGATGTATTCGTTGGGATTGACGGCTACGCCTGGTATCTGTACGGCGAGCGATGCGATGATGATGGCTGCAAGCGAAAGCTTCCGCGAAAAACGGGCTTCACGGAACTGCCCGAAGGCCGTGCAGAGGGGGATGAGAGCAATAGCGATCACCGGCGTGAAAAAACGCGGTCCCCACGTCCAGTCGCCGTGCCATGCCCACCATTTGCAGTAGATGGCGATCTGCGCAGCGACACAGGCGGCGGCGAGCCAGGCCGCGGGAGCGTGCCGGCGGGCGAATGACCGGCAGGCGGCAAGGGCCGCGATGAGAGCGGGCGTATATAGGAATATGCTTTTCCCGGGGCTGAGCATCAGGCCGTAAAGTCCTGAGAGCGCCGGGACGGAAAATGCGAAGAGGGCGTCGCGGCCCGCGCCATATCCGAAATTCATCATGTCGCCATAGCGTATATGGTTATAGGTTAAGGTGATGGCAACCGCGAGTGAGATGGGGAGTGCGAATGCGGCGGCGTGAGCGGCGGCAGCGCCGGCTTGCGCCTTGTGATTTCTGACAAGCTGTGCGGCGATGAATATGGCGAATATTGGCGCGAATGCGAAATTGACGGTCTTTGCGAGGGCTGCTACGGCAATGAATGTGCCAGCAGCAAAAGAATTGACGGCTCGCGCAGCGCACGCAGCGCGCAGTGAGTGGAGAAATGCGCCAGTGAGGCATGCGGCCTGCAGCGGCTCGCTGAAAGCATGCCGTGACTGCGGAAACAGCAGCGAGGCGAACCCGGCGGTAGCCATCACAAATGTGGAAACGGCGGTGGTGGCTCCGAGCTCGAGACATATCAGATAGAGGAACATCAAGCAGCACGCGGCGGCGAGTGGCACGCAGAGGGATGTCAGAAAATACGTATGCACCTCAACATACGCGCGATCAGGGAGTCTGGCGGAGAGAGCTGATGCCGCGGCATAGAAGGGGATTTCGACAAGGGACTGGCCGATGGGATATTTCGAGACCCACGCGCCATCAAGACCTTTTTCGAGAGGGACGGAAGGGAGCTGTGGCATTTCGATGGTGTGGTGGTCGGTGATGTACTGCGTGACGGTGTAATAGACGGCAGGGTCGGTGCCGACCGGCGGCATGCCGCTTGCGAACAGCGCATAAAATGTTGTCCAGAAGACAACGATGAGCAGAAGTGAAACCCTGTCGGCGCGGTGTCGGATAGTGTGCCTCCGTGCGGTCGTGGGATGATGAGAGCCGTGGATCGTCACTCTCGAACGGTCATTTTTTCGGTACGATCTCAGTGGTCTGCCGGAGCTTTACGACCGAGTCGGCGGGGATCACGCCGCGCAGCACGGTGCAGGGATAGGCAAGGGTGCGGGGGCCGACGAGAGTGCCGGGCACCGTGACCGAGTTGCAGCCGAGTTCGGAGTCGTCGCCGATGATCGAGCCCATTTTCCTGCGGCCGGTGTCAAACACCACGCCGTCGATTTTGATCATGACATTGGAGCGCGGGCCTGTGGCTACCTTGACGTTGGCGAGTTTTGTGCCCGCTCCGAGATTGACATTGGCGCCGAGTACGCTGTCGCCGACATAGGCGAAATGAGCCGCTTTCGCGCCGTTGAGGAGTATGGCGTTTTTGACTTCGGTGGAATGTCCGACAAGTGCGTTGTCGCCGGCGATGAAGTCGCCGCGCACGTATGCGCCCTGCCGGATGGTGCAGTTGCGGCCGATGACGCAGGGGCCCTTGATCGTGGCGCCTGCCTCGACGATGGTGCCTTCGCCGATCGAGATAAGTTCGGGTTTTTCTATGAAAGCTCCTTCGGGGATGTCGCATCTGATTTCATAACTGTCGCGCGTTGTGACATATTCGTGGATTTTCGAAAGGACTTCCCAGGGGTATTCGCAGTCGTCGAAGACTGCCCTGAAGGGGAAATCGGAGAGGTCGAAAAAATAGTTGATTCTCATGTCCGGCTCCTGTGTCCGAAGAGTGTTGCCGCCTGACGGGGCAGTTTTTCAGGATTACATTATATACTCATCACTTGCTCTTTCGTAACCCCGCCGGACATGGGAGTTTTTATGAAATAGTTTGTCTTTTCCGCAACGGTGGATAATATATATGGTGTGGAACAATATGGAATATATGCTGGTTTTAAAACTTGTAGATCAGGGTATACTTTTTTTTGCGATCATAAATTTTAGTAATACCTCCGGCATACCTGCAATTCATAGTCAGGCGGCCGGCGAAGGGGAGGTTCCCATTGAGTGCCAATGAAGTAGTGGACAGAAAGACCATGTCGACGGGGTTGAACAAGTATCTGACATTCAGGCTGGGCAACGAGGACTATGGCCTTGAGATATTGAGCGTGCGCGAGATCATAGGTCTCATGGAAATCACCCCGGTGCCCAAGATGCCGGTGTTCGTCAGAGGCGTGATCAATCTCAGGGGCAAGGTCATCCCGGTCATTGACCTGAGACTGAAATTCGCGATGAAGCAGATCGACGATACTGAGGAAACTTGCATCATCGTGATAGACCTCGGCGAATTTCTCATGGGCGTCGTCGTCGACAAGGTATCCGAAGTGCTCGACATACAGCAGAGCGACATCGAGGATTCACCTGATTTCGGTGTTTCGGTCGACACGAATTATATCCTCGGCATCGGCAAGACCAGAGGCAAAGTCGTTATATTGCTCGACATCAGAAAAGTGCTTTCGGTCGATGAAATCATCGCTCTCAGGGCAGCGAGATAATTGCAGGCAGACGTTGAGTGCCTGATTACAAGCAAATAGCGGCATCGCCGTGATGTTACAGCCGTATAAAATGAAGCACCCTGCTGCTTGCGGCGGGGTGCTTCATTTTTTTGTAAGCGTTCACGGAATACTCGCGGGGGGGCATTTTTGGAAAAAAAGTTATCAGCCACGCAGCCAAAAAAAAACAAATTTTTTTTGGGTGTAGGGTTTTTATTTT
>CAZQSL010000168.1:0-6184 GCA_964595945.1 uncultured bacterium | reverse complement strand
ACGGAAAAATAAGACAAGCAAGATGCTAAGGTTATTTTGTGACAAGCCCTTACTTGGTTTTCGAGAAAAGCGCCTTGTGCCAGAGTTCCTTGCGATCAAGGTGACCATGCGCCTTGTACCAGTCGATAGTTTCGACGAGGCCGCTCTTCATATCCGGATAGAGGAGTTCGTAGCCGAGAGCCTTGATCTTGTCATTGCTGAAGCCATAGACTGCCTTGAGGTAATAGACCATGTCCTTTTCGAGGAAGGGCCGTGTGCCCATGGCTTTCGCGATCATGCCGGTAAGTTCGGCAAAACCATAGCCGAGCTGGAAGACGAGTTCCTGGGGAGCCTTGATTTTGAGGAGTTTCACGTCGATCATCGGCGCTGCGAATTCGACAAATTCGCCGATGGTGTACTGGCTGTCGTCGATGATATTGTAGGCTTCGCCGATGGCTTCTTCTTTTGTGGAAATGAAGTAGGCAGCATTGCAGACATCACGTACGTTGACACCTACGATATTGCCTTCCATATTGGTGGGGAAAGGCATGAGGGGGAATTTTGCCATGAGGAAAAGGATGGTGGCAAAACCGTAGAAATTGCGCGGGCCATACACCGGAGCGGGGCGGATGATCGAGACGGGCAAGCCTTTCGCGTTGTACTCCATGCCCACATCTTCCTGCATGACTTTTGATTTTTCGTAGTTGGTGCCGGGATTTCTGGCAGTAGTTTCCTTGACGGGAAGGTCTTCGGGGCGGGGTGAGCCATATACGGATACAGTCGAGAAGAGGACGAAACGCTTGACGCCGTGTTCGAGCGAGAGCCTGCACATGTTGCGCATGCCGCCGACGTTGACTCTTTCGCAGAGGTCCCACGGAGCTTCGTAGTCGAAGATCGCGGCAGGATGGAAAACCTTTTCAATGTTTCTTCCTTCGAAAAGCCGTTTGGATGAATCGTAATTCGTGATGTCCGCCGGGATGAACGTAGCTGCCGGATTAAGGAAATCTCTTTTTGCCGACTCAAGGTCCGTTGCAACTACATCAAAGCCTTTTTGGATCAGTAAATCTGTCATGTATCCGCCCGCGAATCCACACGCGCCCGTCACCAGCATCACTGGTTTTTCCTGTTTCCCTGTTTCCACTTTCTTCGCCTCCACTTTTATTTCCTCGGCCTTAACAGTTTTTGCCGAGGATTTTTTACCGGTCTTTGTTATTTTCGCAGTACTTATCGCCGCATTGACGCTGCCAGCGTTTTTGGGCGGTCTCCCTCTCCTTTTTGGCGGTGCCGCGACTGGCTCTTCTTTTACCGCCTTCACTCTGGGAGCTTTATTGTCCGGAGATGCGGCATCCTTCGTTGTCTGAACGATTTCCGCCGTTTTCTTTTCTTTTGCAGATTTTTTCGGTTCTCCCTGTTTCGATCCCCGTTTCACTTCGGGTTTTGTGTTGTTGCCGGCTTTTTCTGTTTTTTTCGCCATGTCTTCCCTCCGTTGTTTCAGGCTTCAATACAGGAGTCCCTTAAATTCAGCAGCCTGATTTCTTTCCGTTATTCTATCATCATTCACATCCGGTTTGTCATCATCAATTCTTTGTCATCGTTTGATGGCCGACCGGACTGTTACAACACCAACTTAATCATTTTAAAGGCCAGCTTTAATATTATTAAGCCATTATACGCTTTGCTATTAACAATGTAAACCCCGACAATAAATTTATCACAATCCCTCCCATTCCCGTCCCATCGCCGCGAGGCGCCATTTTCCCAACGCGCGATAGATTTCTTTCATCCTCCCTCCATTTTGGACAGTTACCATATATTTGTTAAGGGTGGCTTTTCTTGCACTTATCCTTCATGGCTATTAAAATCCTCAATGGCTCATATTTGTTTGTGGGCGCTATCCGCATTGCGAGAAATGTAAGGGAAATGACATGAGAAGCGAACTCAAGACAATCTACGACGAAGCACTGGCGGCGATACGTTCCGCTGAAAACGACCAGCAGATACAGAGTGTAAAATCCAACTTCATCGGGAAAAAGGGCGCGCTGACGCAGCAGATGTCACGCATACGCGAACTGCCCCCCGAAGACCGCAAACAGTTCGGCGCGGACATAAATGAAATAAAAGACCTGCTTGCGGCCGCACTCGAAGCGAAGGAAATCGAACTCAAAGGCAGTAAACTTCAGAAGAAGATCGAATCGCAACGGCTCGACCCCACGCTGCCCGGATTCAGATTTCAGCAGGGGCGTTTTCATCCCCTGACGCTCGTGTGGCTCGAAGCTGTCGAGATTTTCACCAACATGGGATTTGACGTTGTGGACGGCCCTGAAATCGAGACCGAGTGGTACAATTTCGAAGCTCTCAATCTCGATGCCGATCACCCCGCGCGCGACCAGCAGGATTCCTTCTATCTGTCGCCCTCGACGCTGATGCGCACGCAGACATCGCCGGTGCAGATCCGCACGATGGAAAAAATGGGCAAGCCGCCCGTGCAGATCGTCGCCCCGGGCCGCACCTACCGCCGCGACACGCCCGACGCCAGCCACTCGCCCGTCTTCGGTCAGATCGAAGGTCTCATGGTCGACAAAAACCTTTCGATGAAACACCTCAAGGCCACGCTCGAAGCATTCAACCGCGAGATGTTCGGCCCCTCCGTTCGCACGCGTTTCCGCCCCGACTTTTTCCCGTTCACCGAACCGAGCGCGGAGGTTGCCATTTCGTGCATCATCTGCGGTGGCTCCGGCTGCGGGCTTTGCAAACGCACCGGCTGGATCGAAATCCTCGGCTCCGGCATGGTCCACCCGCAGGTGCTGCGCAATGCCGGTTTCGATCCCAGCGAATGCAGCGGCTTCGCCTTCGGCATCGGCATCGAACGCGTCGCCATGCTCAAATACTCCATCGACGACATCCGCCTGTTCTACGAAAACGACATCCGTTTCCTCAAACAGTTCTGATGTCACACCCACCCTTCCGACAATATCAAAGGAGATCACAATGCAAGCCCCAATCGAATGGCTCAAGGAATATGTAGACTTCACGGAATCACCGCAGGAAGTCGCGGACAAACTCACTCTCGCCGGACTCGAAGTCGGCGAAATCCATAATGAACGATTCGGCTACGACAACTCATTCGTGGCCACAGTCGCCTCGTGCGAAGAAATCCCGTCCAAACCCGGCTACTGGGCCATGAAGGTCACAGGCGGCGATCAGTCGGCCACCGTCATCACCAATTTCCGTGCATTCGCGCCAGGAGAAATCCTGCCGGTCGCACAGGCCGGATTCATCCTGCCAGACGGGTCAAAGCTCGCGCCGCGCACCATCGCGGGCATACTGTCCGATGGTAAAATCATTTCCGAAGCCGACTTTCAGGTGTCCGGCAAAGACGATGCCATCCTTCCGCTTCCTGCCGATGCAAAACCCGGCGACAATGTGGCCGATGCCACGGGCGTCTCGCAGCTCGTCTTCAAGTTCGACCTCACATCCAACCGCAGCGACTGCCTTTGCATCACTGGCATCGCCCGCGAACTCTCGGCAATTCTCGGCATCCCGCTCAAAAAAGACGTGTTCGATTTCGAACTGCCCGTCACAACCGAAGAGCCGGCTGTCACCGTCGAAGTGGCCGACCCCGATCTCTGCCCGCGCTACACTGCCCGCATCATCCGCGACATCAAGATCACGCAGTCGCCCCTTGCCATGCAGCGCCGCCTCGTCTGCTGCGGCATGCGCCCCATCAACAACATCGTCGATGTCACCAATTACGTCATGCTCGAAACCGGCCAGCCCCTGCACGCCTTCGACCTCGACCGCCTCGCCGGCCCGGCCATCATCGTGCGCCGCGCCACTGCGGGCGAAAAAATCATCACCATCGACTCTGCCGAACGCACACTCTCCGATCAGATGCTCGTCATCGCCGACGCGGTGCGCCCCATCGGCATAGCAGGCGTCATGGGCGGCGGCGAATCAGAAGTCTGCGACTCCACTACCTCGCTGCTCCTCGAATCCGCCTTCTTCACCCAGCGCACCGCCCGCCGCACCGCCACCGCACTCGATATGCGCACCGAGGCATCCATCCGCTTCGAAAAAGGCGTCAACCCCTTCACCGCTGACAAATGCTCCGACTATGCCTGCCACATCATGGCCATCAACGGCTGGGGCCGCCCCGTCTCCTATTTCAGAGACGTCTGCCCCGCACCGCCACAATACAAAGCCATCACATTCGATCCCGAAAACATCCGTTCACGCGTGTGCGAAACCATCACCGACGACATCATCGTCAATTCGCTCACCTCGCTCGGATTCCAAGTCGAATCCGCTCCCCCCTCCATGACCGTCACTGTCCCCGGCCACCGTTTCGACATCTCCATCTGGGAAGACCTCTCCGAAGAAGTCGCGCGCATTTTCGGCTACAACAACATCCCGTCCGAACTCCCCACCGTAAAAGTACACCGCGCGCGCATCGCCCCACACTTGTACGCCAATAAAAAACTCAAGGAAATTCTCATCGGCTGCGGCCTCTGCGAAACCACCACTTTCAGCTTCACCACACCTCAGGAAATCGCGAAAGTATGGCCCGACGGCGCGCAACCCGCCATCCCCATCCTCAACCCGCTGTCCGATGACCACACGCACATCCGTTTCTCGCTGATCCCCGGCGTACTCAAAACCATCGCCCACAACCGCAAAAACTCACCGCTCACACCGATTGAAATCTTCGAACTCGGCCGCGTGTTCATCAATCCCGAATCGCCCGCCGAACACGACGCCATCACCATCGCCATCTCCGGCGACTGCCTCAGCGTACCGGCAAAATCACTCTACAAAGCCGACGTCCCGCTGTACTACGTGCTCAAGGGCATCGTCGAGGAATTCCTCTCAGCCGCGACCGCACTGCCAGTCACATTCCGCCCCGCCACCAGCCCCGTGTTCCACCCATACCGCTGCGCCGAAGTATTCGTCGACGGAAAACCGGCCGGCACACTCGGCGAAGTCCACCCCTCGATAGCCGCCGCATTCGAAATCCGCGACGCCGTCGCCCTTGCCGACTTCGACATCGAAACCGTGCGCGCCAACATCATCCGCGTGCCCCACTATAACCGCATCGCACGCCTCCCCGCACTCGTGCGCGACCTCTCATTCGTCGTACCGGACACGGTGCCGGCCTCCGCGATCAACGATGCAATCGCCTCCGTAGCGTCAACAATCCTCGAAGATGTTTCACTCTTCGATGTCTACTCCGGCGACCAGCTCGGCACGGCACTCACCAGCGTCTCTTACACACTATCTTTCCGCCACCCCGAAAAAACACTCTCCGACGACGATGTCGCTCCCGTCATCCAGGCCGTCATCGACGCCGTAGCTACACAGACCGGCGGCAAGCTCAGAGATTGAAGATTCATCAAACGCACCACACCGGAGAGATCGAATGAAAAATAAAATCCTTGTAACAGGCGCGGCAGGCTTCATCGGCAGCCACGTCGCCCGCGCCCTTCTCGAAAGAGGCGAACAAGTCGTCGGTGTGGACAACCTCAACGACTACTACAGCGTCGACCTCAAGCGCGCACGCCTCGCGACACTCGAACACCCCGGCTTCTCCTTCTACCATCAGGACCTCGCCGACCTCGAAGCCACACGCGCACTCTTCGACGCCGAACCCATCGCAAGAGTCTGCCACCTCGCCGCACAGGCAGGCGTGCGCCATTCCATCACGCATCCCTTCGTCTACATCAAATCCAACATCGACGCTTTCATGAATCTCCTCGAAACCATCCGCTACAACACGGTCGAAAACTTCGTCTATGCCTCAAGCTCAAGCGTATACGGCGGCAACACAAAAGTCCCGTTTTCTGTCGAAGACAATGTCGACAGCCCCATCTCGCTCTACGCCGCCACAAAAAAAGCCAACGAACTTTTCGCACACACATACAGCCACCTCTACGGCATCAACACCACCGGACTGCGCTTCTTCACCGTTTACGGCCCCTGGGGTCGCCCCGACATGGCCTGTTACAAATTCGCGCTCCTCGCCCTCGCCGGGAAACCCATCGACGTCTACAACTTCGGCGACATGCGCCGTGATTTCACCTACATCGACGACATAGTCGCAGGTATCATCTCCGCACTCGACCACCCTTTCCCCTATCAGGTTTTCAATCTCGGCAACTCCCACACCGTCACCCTCAACTACTTCATCGAAACCATCGAAAAACACCTC
>CAZQSL010000167.1:0-6295 GCA_964595945.1 uncultured bacterium | reverse complement strand
GCCGACGATGCGTTTGAGGAATTTCGCGAAGTCGTCCATGGCGGAGTATGTGCAGGGGATGACGAAGAGCGTGAGCAGCATGGAGACAAGGAGACCGCCGATGACAGCGACTGACATGGGGGCGCGCTGCTCCGAGCCCTGGCCGAGGCCGAGAGCGATGGGGAGGTTGCCGAGTATGACCGTGAGGGTGGTCATGAGAATGGGGCGAAGTCGAATGGGACCGGCTTCGATGAGAGCGTCATTTCGTTTTCTGCCGCGTAGTCGCAGGGTATTGGTGTAGTCTACGAGGAGAATGGCGTTTTTGGTGACGAGACCGACGAGCATGATGATGCCGATCATGGAGATGATCGAGAGACTCTTGTTTGCGAGGAAGAGAGCGAGCAGCGCTCCGACGAGCGCCTGCGGGAGAGAGAACATGATGATGAACGGGTACAGGAGAGACTCGTAGAGTGCGCACATGAGCATGTAGACGAGGAGGACGGCGAGAGCGAGAGCCGTTATCATGCGGACGCCTGAGTCCTTCATCCTGTCGGCTTCGCCCGAGAAGAAGTAGGTGACGCCAGTGGGGCGCTGGGTTTTCTCGATGTCACTGGTTATGGAAGAAATGATATTGCCGAGCGGATAACCTTCGTCGAGTTGTGCGGTGATGGTGACGAGACGCTGTTTGTTTTTGCGTTCGAGTTTTGTGGGGCCGTTGCCGAGAGTGACATCTGCGATGTCCTTGAGCAGGATGTTGCGTCCATAAGCGCCGCCGAGGATGATGTTTTCGAGGTCCTGCTGCGTCTGGCGCTGTTCTTCGTCGAGTTTGACACGGATGTCGTATTCGTCGCCTTCGACTCGGTATTTGGTTTCGGTGCTGCCTTCGATGGAATTGCGGACGGTGGCGCCGATCTGATAGACAGTGAGACCGTATTGAGCTGCGCGGTCGCGGTCGACTTTGATCTGGTACTCGGGTTTGCCATATTCCCATGAGAGGGCGACGTCGCGTGTGCCTTTAGTATTTTCGACGACCTTCATGGCGGTGTTTGCGTAGTCCATGACGGCTTTGGTGTTGGTGCCCATGATCTGGAGCTGGACGGGTGATTCGCCGCCGCCGTTGCTTCCATCAGTTGATATGGTGAGATTTTTTGGTCCGGGCAGGGTGGCGAATTCCTTGGAGAGCGCGCTTGCGATGGTGAAGACGGAGCGGTCGCGTTCGGATTTTTCGACGAGTTTGACAGAGATCGAGGCGATGTTCGAGCTTTTCGATCCCGCGCCGACCATCGATGCGCTTTCGCCGACCGTGGTGAATACGCTTTTGACTTCCTTGTATTTCTTTTTGTCGAGCAGCGTGGATTCGATGATTTTAGTGACGCGGTCGGTTTCTTCGATACGGGTGCCGACAGGCATTTCCATTGTGATGGCAAGCTCGCCTTTGTCGGTGCGTGGCATAAATTCGAATCCGAGGAATGGGCCAATGCCGATGATGGTGACTACGAGGATGGCGTTGGCTGCGATGATGACGGCGATGCGGTGGCGGAGCGCCCATTTGAGTGCGCCGCGGTAGCTTTCTGACAATCTGGAGAACATGCGGTCGAAGGCTCTGGCGAATGCGACGAAGGGACCTCTTCGGCTGCTTTCGCCTTCGGCAAGTTGCGCATCTTCGGTGCGGAGGAGCTTGGCCGCGAGCATTGGCGTGAGGGTGAATGACACGAACAGTGAGAAGAGTGTCGCTGTGGCGATGGTGATGCCGAAGTCCTTGAAGAACTGGCCGACGACGCCGCCCATGAGTGCTATTGGCACATAGATGACGACGTCTGTCATGGTGATCGCGACTGCGGCGCCGCCTATTTCCATTCTGCCGTTGAGCGCGGCGTCCTCGGGTTTTTCGCCCATGACAAGATGCCGGAAGATATTCTCCAGTACGACGATGGAGTCGTCGACGAGGATACCGACCGAGAGAGCGAGGCCCATCAAGGTCATGACGTTGAGACTGAAGCCGGCGTAGGAAATGGGGAAGAATGCGGCCATGATCGAAGTCGGGATGGCGAGGAGTACGATAAATGTCGCGCGGAAGACATGGAGGAACACGAATACGACGAGAGTGGCGAGGAGAGCAGCTTCGATCAGGTTGTGTGTGACGTCGTTGAGTGAGTCCTTGATGAATGTCGAAGAGTCGTGTGCGACTTCGATAGTGATGTCTTTCGGAAGCTCTTTTTTGAGTTCGGCGATTTCTTTTGTCACGCCTTCTGCGACCTTGACAGTGTTGGCGTCGGACTGTTTCTGGATGACGAGTCCGACGCTGTCCTTGAGGTTGAGTCGAGCGAAGGAGTCCTGCTGGGCAGTGGTGTCGAGCACTTGGGCTACATCGCTGAGAGTGACGGGCGTGGGCATGGCGGAGTTGGCGTGGCGGAGTTTTGTGTTGGCGATCTGATCGGTCGAGTTGAATTCGCCGACGACGCGGACGGAGTAGTCGCGAATGCCCTGTTTGATGTTGCCGCCTGGCACGTTGACGTTGGCGTATGCGAGGGCCTGTGTTATTTCAGTGATGTTGAACCCGTGAGCCTTGAGGCGGTCCTGGTCGGTTTTGATGAGGATTTCGCGGTCGACGCCGCCTGAGAGGGAGACCGACGCGACGCCGTCGATCTTGCCGAGGCGGTCCTTGATCGTGTCTTCGGTGAGTTCCTTGACTTCGAGCAGCGAGCGGTTGCCGGAGATGCCGATGTACATGATGGGCATTGCGTTGAAGTCGAGTTTGAAGATAATGGGGTCTTCGGCGTCGTCGGGAAGGCTTGAGGAAGCGGCATTGAGTTTGTCGCGGATATCATTGGCGGCGACGTCGATGTCAGTGCCGACGGTGAATTCGATGACGACGGAAGAAACGCTGTCCTGGGAATAGGAATGGACTGCTTTCACGCCGTTGATAGATGCAACGGCATCTTCGACTTTTTTGGAAATCTGGGTTTCGATTTCGTTGGGGCCGGCGCCTTTGTAGACAGTGATGATCGATGCGACAGGTACAGTCACGTCGGGTATCAGGTCGACCGGCATGCGTCTCATCGCCTGAAAACCGAGTACGACGATGGCGAGGAAGAGCATGATGATGGCGACAGGCCGTTTGATGGCGGTTGATGTCAAAGACATGTTGAGGGTCCTCCGGGAGGTGTGGGGGGCGGGCGGATAGTGTGCGGGCGCCCGTCCCGTGTTTCGGTCTTGGGGATTCCGTTATTTCGTGAGGTTGATCCTGTCGCCATCCTGAAGGGTTGACGAGCCAGTGGTGACAATCTTTTCACCGGTTTTGAGGCCGGAGATGATTTCGGCGCTTTTTGTGTTGATGAGGCCGAGTTCGACGTGGCGGCGTTTTGCTATGGCATTTTTGCCGTCGGAGCCGATGACGATGACATAGTATCCTTCGGAGTCTTTGTGGATAGCGTCTTTGGGGGCGATGACGGCGTTGTTGCGTGCGGCCGTGATGATGTCGCCGCGGCAGAACATGCCAGTAGTGAGCGCCTTGTCCCTGTTGACTCTGATTTTCAGCGAGTAGGTGCGGGAAGCGAGGGAGACCGAGGGGTTGATTTCGTCGACGTGTCCGACGAATTTTCTGCCCGGCACCGCATCGACAGTGATGAGGACTTCCTGTCGCTGTTTGACTTTCGCGAGGTCCATTTCGGAAATTTCGGATTCGAGGTAGAAGACGGAATCGTCGACAATAGTCATGAGTGCTTCGCGCATGCCCGGGGAGGCGAGAGTGCCGGGGTCGATGATGCGAGAGGTCACGATGCCTGACACGGGAGATGTGACGGTGGCGTTTTCGCGCATGAGTTTTGCGTATGCGAGAGCGGCTTCGGCCTGTTTGAGGCCTTCGGCGGCCATGCTCTTCTGTTCGTCACGCGCTCCGATGTTGACGAGAGCGAGCTGTTCCTTGGCGTTTTCGAAGCTGGTTTTTGCCTGGTCGTACTGGAGTTTGTAAGTGTCGAACTGCGACTGTGAGATGACGCCTTTTTCGAGTAGGTTTTGCATGCGGGCGAGATTGGTCTTGGCGATTTCATAGGCCTGCGCGGCTTGCTGGGTGAGGTTTTCGGCCTGAAGTTTTTCCTGAGGGCGTGCGCCGTTTTTCACCATGATGACGTTTTGGCGCGCCTGGGCGACGGCTGCTTCGGCTTGCCGGACCTGTTCGTCGATTTCGCTGGTTTCGAGTTGGGCTACGACCTGTCCCGAGCGTACGCGGCTGCCGTTGTCGACGTAGAACTGTTTGATGCGGCCGGTGGCTTTGGGATAGATGGGCACTTCGTTGCGTCCCTTGAGCGAGCCGTTGATGGCGAGGTGGGACTCGATGGAGCCCATGCCGATGGTAGTGGTTTCGACAGGGATGCCGAGGCGTGCCTGGATGTCTTTGCCGGTCTCCATGCCTTTGCGGTTTTTCTGCTCATTGATACGGGAGAATGAAAGATAACCGATACCGCCGAGCACTGCGAGTATGACTGCGATTACGATGAAGCGTTTCATGTCTGTTTACTCCTTGTCGCCGGATATGTTCCGGATGATTCCTTTGAGGTATATGTCGCTGAGCAGCTTTTCGTAGCTGGACACATTGTGGAGCGAATCGTTGAGTTCCTGGCTGTGCATCCACAGCCAGCAGTTGTGAAGGATGATGTCTGCGGAGGCGATGGGGTTGATCGGGCGGAGGATGCCTTCGGCGATACCCTGTTCGATGACTGCGGCGACCTCCATGAGCACTTTGCCTTTGCCGGCGATGATACGGTCGCGGTCGCTTGCGTCGAGAGATATCGCTTCGTTGAAGATCATCCGCATGATTCTCTTGTGCTCGTCAGCGACATCGAGGGTAGTGTGGATGATTGCGCGTAGTTTCTGAATGGGCGAAGTCTTGGAGGCGATCGCCTTGATGACCAGTTCGTGGACGCGGGTTTGACCTTCTTCGATGACGAGCAGCAGAAGCTCTTTTTTGCTCGTTACATATTCGTAGAGGGTGCCCTTGCCGAGGCCGGCTTCGTCGGCCACGTCCTGTACGGTGGCGTTGTGATAGCCTTTTTCGGCGAATACGCGGGCGGCGGCTTCGAATATCTGCTTGCGGCGCGTAGCGACGAGTTCGATCGTTTTTTCCGGATTGCCCCGTTTTTTTGAGCGGGTGGACGGTGTGGCGGGACTATGGGCCGGTGCGGTAGTCATTTGTAGTTTCCCCCATGTCCTCTGGATTATTTCACCATTGCGATGAGCTGTGCGATGTCCGTGAGACCCAGGGAGTTTATGAGGGCTGCTTTGGCGAGTTCGTAATCGTATTTAGCCTGTACGACGCCGAGCTTTGCGTAGTTGACATTATGCTGTGCGTCGAGCACGTCGATGTTGGTGACGGTGCCTTCCTTGAAGCCTACTTCGGACATGCGCAGAGCTTCTTCGGTGAGGTCAAGCGTGGCCTTAGATGTTGTCTTGCGGATGGCGGCTTCCCTGAGAGAGAGATAAGCGCTGTTGACCTGAAGGGTGATGCCGTCCCGGAGCTGTATCTGTGTCTTGGCAAGTTTTTCGCGGCTCTGCTGCGCCTGGCGGGTTTTTGCGCGTGCGCTGCCGCTGTCGTAGATAGGGATGCTTGCCTGCACTGCGACAGCCCATGAGTCCTGAGAGAGCGTGCCGTTTTTGGAATAAGGCGAATAGTTGGCGCCCATGCCGATGGTCGGTGTGAGGCGGTTGACTTTTGCCAGGAGTGACTGAACGTCTTCGCCCAGCTCGACTTTTCTGATTTCCGGGCGTTTAGCGAAAGCGATGGCGATGAGCTGATCAACCTTGATGCTGTCGATGTTGTCTTTGGCGACATCGTCGGGGACGACGACTCTGATGGGGGTGTCGATGTCGATGCCCATTGCGTTGCATAGCGCGAGGCGTGAGAGGTCGACGGCCTTTTCGGCGGTGCTGAGTGACTGTTTTGCCGATGCGAGGTCCGAGTCCGATTTTATCACTTCAATCTTGGGGGCAGTGCCGTACTGAAATTTGTAGTTGGCGATCTCGTAGTGAGCCTGTGACTGTTTCACGGCTTCTTTCTGCACTTCGAGGTTTTCGATCGCGAGCAGGTGCTGGTAATATGCTTCTTTTACCTTGTAGTCGATTTCGAGGATGGTGCTCTGGATGTCAAGGTCGCTTATGGAAATGCCGATGCGTGCCATCCGTATGCCGTTTTCAATTTTTCCGAATGTGTAGACAGGTTTTGCGATGGTAAACGAAAGATCGCGTTTGAAAGTCTTGTCAATGCCGATGGAAGTATAGTCTGTCACGCCGAGTACCGTGTTGCCGTAGATGGATGAGAGGG
>CAZQSL010000166.1:0-6388 GCA_964595945.1 uncultured bacterium | reverse complement strand
CACATTCTACTCATACCCTGGGACAACTCTGAGTTTCAGGGGTAATCAGGAAATATTTATTCAGAAATCAAGTTATCGCCGTGCCGAACATTTCCCCCCCTTGTCCCAGTGTTAATGAGACTGGGACGGCGGCGGCGGGCGCTATTGGCTGCCGTTATAGTGAAAATGCGGGAAATAATGTTGAAAAGAGTGTTTGACGCGATGAAAATGGGTAATAATTCACAGAGGCGGGCAGCGCGCTGGATCGCGCCCGGAGACTACGCGCAGGAGTAGACATCAGGGTACCATTATGGCGCAAGCGATGGCAATGCCTGAAATCATCGGGAAAATCACGACCGGTCTTTCGTGCTACAACGATGACCCCAATGCCGGCGCGCTCATCGAAAACGCCTACCGGCTCGCCGCCGCGTACTACAGGGATGCGCGCACGGCCTATGGGGGGCTGCTCATAGATCATTGCGCCGAAACGGCTCTCACGCTTACCCAGTACCTCGTCGACACGACGACGCTCGCGTCGGGCCTGCTGCGCGAAGCCGTACCAACGGGCATACCCCCCGATGAAATCGAAAGACAAACCAATCCCGAAGTGCGCGTGATGACGGCGCTTCTCGCTCATATTGCGGAACTGAGTTTTCGCAGCGAAGACGACCAGACCGAAGCGTTGCGGCGCATGTTTATCGCGATGGCGCGAGACGTGCGCGTGATCATGATAGAAATCGTCAGCCGTTATGTCTTCCTTAGCCATGCCGACAGTGCGCCGGCCGACCTGCGCGAGTCATACGCGCAGGAAACCCTCGATGTCTTTTCGCCCATCGCATCCCGCATGGGCGTCTCCAAGATAGCCTCCGAAATCGACGACCTGTGCTTCCGCATCCTATATCCATCCGAATACGCGCGCCTCAGCCGTCTCGCCCTCGAAGGCAAACAAAAACGCGAAGAAGCCATCCATCGCGTCTCATCACTCCTCAAGGACATATTCCGCGAACGCGGCATGCAGGTCAATATCTCCGGCCGCACAAAACACCTCTACAGCACCTACGGCAAAATGATCCGCCGCAACAAAGATTTCAACGAGCTCTACGACCTCGCAGCCATACGCATCATCACCACCAGCGAAGAAGAATGCTACCGCGCTCTCTCCGTCCTCCACACCATCTGGGAGCCAGTCGCCGAAGAATTCGACGACTACATCTCAGTGCCGAAATCCAACGGCTACAAATCCATCCACACCGTAGTCATCGCCCCCAACGGCCAGCCGGTCGAAATCCAGATCCGCACCTGGGACATGCACCAGATGGCCCAGTACGGCGTCGCCGCCCACTGGCAATACAAGGAATCCGTCTCACACCAGGCCCAGCCGCAAAAACCCGCCGACAACATCTCCACATGGATCCGCGGCCTCGCCCGGGACAACTCCGCCCCAGGCGAACCCCAGACCCCCCAAAGCTTCAAACCCATCATGAACGACGCCATCGAAGACAAAATCTACACCCTCTCACCCAAAGGCCGCGTCATCCCCCTCTCCGCCAACGCCACACCCATCGACTTCGCCTACAACATCCACACCGAAGTCGGCCACCAGTGCAAGGGCGCAAAAGTCAACGGCCGCATCGTCACACTCGACTACAGACTCCACAACGGCGACGTCGTCGAAATCATCACACAAAAAAACACCGGCCCCTCCCGCGACTGGCTCCGCATCGCCACCAGCCCCCACGCACGCACCAAAATCCGCCAGTGGTTCCGCAAAGCCGGCCGCGACGAAAACATCGCACACGGCCGCTCCATGCTACAACGCGAAATGGAACGCGCAGGCCTGCGCCGCCGCGACCTCATCGAAAAAATCGACTTCTCCGAAATCCTCGAAACCTTCAACTACAAAACACAAGACGACATCTACGCCGCCATCGGCTGCGGCGACATCACCATCGAAGGCGTCATCGGCCGCCTCCGCCGCCTCTACCGCCAACTCCTCAACGACGAAACAGCACGCGAAATCGTCACCAGATCACAACGCACCAAAAACAAAACCAACCGCCGCGACATCATCGCCGACGGCATCCCGGACCTCATGACCACCTGCGCAAAATGCTGCCTCCCGGTCCCCGGCGACCTCATCACAGGCTACGTCACACGCACACGAGGCATCGCCGTCCACCGCAAAGACTGCCCCAACATCCAGGAAGCCATCAACTCGGGCCAGCGCCTCGTCCCACTCTCATGGGCAGCCACCGAAGGCAACCTCTACCGCTCCATCATCGACATCAACACACTCGACTCCTCCGACATCCTCAACACCATCCTCGCCTCACTGTCCGAATCCAAAATCAACGTCGTCGAAATCAAACGCCGCAACCTCCAAAACTCCACAGCCCTCCTCACCATCAAAATCGAAGTCTCAGGCATCCAGCAAATCATCCAGCTCCTCTCACGCCTCTCACGCCACCCCGAAGTCCTCACCGCACAGCGAAGACTTTAAAAAAACACCAACCATGCTAAAATATACAACATAGAACACACACCGCCGCCTGACCATGGAAAACCACGGGAGACCAACTACATGACACCCACCAACGCCGACTTCACTGTCAAAACACTCGGCAAATGCACCATCGACTCACCCCTCGACATACAATACTTCATCGACGACGACGACCGCATCCTCTACGACACCCACCTCAACACCCTGCGCGCAAGCTGCAACGGCAACAACGATCCCCTCACATTCGAACTCGCCGGCCCACGCCGCAAAATATACTTCGACCCCTCCAAAACCAAAGCAGCCATCGTCTCCTGCGGCGGCCTCTGCCCCGGCATCAACAACATCATACGCGGCATCGTCAACCTACTCTGGTTCCAATACGGCGTACACAACATCATAGGCTTCAAATACGGATACCAGGGCATAGTACCACAATACAAACACCCCATAGTCGAACTCACCCCCGACTACGTCCGCGACATCCACGAACGCGGCGGCTCCATACTCTCCTCCTCCCGCGGCCCGCAACCCACCGAAACCATCGTCGACGCCCTCGAACGCATGAACATCGACATACTCTTCACCATAGGCGGCGACGGCACCCAGCGCGGCTCACTCGCCATCTTCGAAGAAGCCTCACGACGCAACCTCAAACTCGCCGCCGTCGGCATCCCCAAAACCATCGACAACGACCTCGCCTACATCGAAAAAACATTCGGCTTCGAAACCGCATTCGGCGCCGCCGTCGACGTCATACGCTGCGCCCACGAAGAAGCCGAAGGCGCACCCAACGGCATCGGCATCGTCAAACTCATGGGCCGCTACTCGGGATTCATCGCCGCACGCGCAACCCTCGCCACCAACGAAGTCAACTTCTGCCTCATCCCCGAAGTACCCTTCACCCTCCAGGGACTCACCACAGCCATAAAACAACGCCTCGCCACACGCCGCCACGCCGTCATCGTCGTCGCCGAAGGCGCCGGCCAGGACATCATCCCCTCCACCGACACCACCACCGACGCCTCAGGCAACAAAACCCTCATGGACATAGGCACATACCTGCGCGACAACATAAAAAAATCACTCAAAATCGACGGCATCGACCCCAACATCAAATACATCGACCCCTCCTACATCATACGCTCCGTCCCAGCCAACCCCTCCGACAGCGTCTACTGCATCCAACTCGCCCAAAACGCAGTCCACGCAGCCCTCGCAGGCAAAACAGGCATGGTCGTCGCACGCTGGAACGGACAATTCACCAACGTCCCCGTAGAAATGGTCGTCTCGAAAAGAAACTACGTCGACCCACACAGCACACTATGGCTCAACGTACTGCAAGCCACCGGACAACCACCACAAATGACATAAATACAAAAACCTACATATGATTAATGTACTTAGGAGCAAAACAGCCCCCGACACCCACAGGCAAAAAATATTTCAAAAAACTCTTCACAAGGGGTTTACATTCTCCGAAATATCACTATAATCGTTCTTCGCTGCACCGAAACGAAACAAGCAAAACCGGGCAGCCGAAAAAAAAGTTTGAAAACCGATTGACACGGCAACATTAAATGAGTTAGAATGCTCGTCTGTAACGCCGAAGACTAAAACCCCCAACCGGGGCAACAGTCAACGAAAATTGATACCAGGGGCGACCGAAAGGGAACCCGCAAACATACCGAGCCAGGCCAGCCTAAAAGGAAGGCCCAGAGCAGAGGAACCTTGACAAGTGCATAGCGGATAAAGTTTTTTCGTCAAAGAAGTAACGCGACGAAAAGCGAGGTAGTGTAGAGAAATACAGACTGAATGAGAGCAAATCATATTTGCAATTATTTTGGTCAAGCAATTAAGGGCGTACGGTGAATGCCTTGGCGACAAGAGGCGATGAAGGACGTGGCAGGCTGCGATAAGCATCGGGGAGGAGCGAGCATCCTTAGATCCGGTGATTTCCGAATGGGGAAACCCAGCAGGGGTAATGCCCTGTTACCCCGAGGTCAATACATAGCCTCGGAGGAGCTTAGTGGGAGAACTGAAACATCTTAGTATCCCGAATAAAAGAAATCAAGTGAGATTCCCGGAGTAGTGGCGAGCGAAATGGGAATAGCCCAAACCGCAAAGATGTCAAACTTGCAGGTGTTGCCTTTGCGGGGTTGTAGGATTCGTGTGGCTGATCTGCAAATCAGCCGGAGAGTTACAAATCTTCATTTTAGTACAAGTCCCTGGAAAGAGACGCCAGAGAGGGTGACAGCCCCGTGTACGAAAAAGTGAAGACTCTCTATCGAACACCTGAGTACCACGGGACTCGAGAAATCCCGTGGGAATCTGGGAGGACCACCTTCCAAGGCTAAATACTACTTGTCGACCGATAGTGTACCAGTACCGTGAGGGAAAGGTGAAAAGAACCCCGGCGAGGGGAGTGAAACAGAACCTGAAGCCGTACGCTTACAAACCGTTGGAGGGCTATGCCTCAGCAATGAGGAATGCCTGACAGCGTGCCTTTTGTAGAATGAATCGGCGAGTTACGATGCGCAGCAAGGTTAAGGGGTTAGACCCGGAGCCGGAGCGAAAGCGAGTCTGAATAGGGCGAATCAGTTGTGCGTTGTAGACCCGAAACCAAGCGATCTATCCATGGCCAGAGTGAAGCATAGGTAAGACTATGTGGAGGCTCGAACCGATGTTCGTTGAAAAGGGCTCGGATGAGCTGTGGATGGCAGTGAAAAGCTAATCGAGCTTGGAGATAGCTGGTTCTCCCCGAAATGTATTTAAGTACAGCCTCAAATAAGATAGTCAGTGGAGGTAGAGCACTGAATGGACTAGGGGGCCCACAAGCTTACCAAACCCAATCAAACTCCGAATGCCACTGTACCGTAACTTGGGAGTGAGTCAGTGGGGGATAAGCCCCATTGGCGAGAGGGAAACATCCCAGACCGTCGTCTAAGGTCCCTGAGACCATGCTAAGTGGTAAAGGATGTTAGATTACTCAGACAACCAGTATGTTGGCTTAGAAGCAGCCACCATTTAAAGAGTGCGTAATAGCTCACTGGTCAAGTGATTTAGCGCCGAAAATGTAACGGGGCTCAAGCATGGCACCGAAGACACGGATTGTATAAAACCAAGGTTTTATATGATGGTAGGGGAGCGTTCCATATGCAGCGAAGTCAGACCGTAAGGACTGGTGGAGCGTATGGAAGTGAGAATGCCGATACGAGTAGCGAAAGATATGTGAGAATCATATCCACCGGAAGTCTAAGGTTTCCTGGGCAAGGTTCGTCCTCCCAGGGTTAGTCGGTCCTAAGCCGAGGCCGAAAGGCGTAGGCGATGGCCAGCAGGTTAATATTCCTGCACCACCTATATGACGTTTGTACCAATGGGATGACGCAGAAGGATAGGTCAGCAAGCTGATGGACGTGCTTGTTTAAGCCCGTAGGGGGAGAGTGTGTCAAATGCATACCCTCACATACCCTGAAAGGTGATGACGAAACGAATCTTCGGATGAGTGAAGTGATTGATTCCATGCTGCCGGGAAAACTCTCTAGGGAGACATATGGGTGACCGTACCGCAAACCGACACAGGTAGACAGGGAGAGTATCCCGAGGTGAGCGAGAGAACCATCGTTAAGGAACTAGGCAAAATTGCCCCGTAACTTCGGGAGAAGGGGCGCCTCATTAGGGTAGTTATAGGGGTCAAACCTTATAATAGCCTGAAGGGGCCGCAGAGAAATGGCCCAAGCGACTGTTTAGCAAAAACACAGGACTCTGCCAAAGCGTAAGCTGATGTATAGAGTCTGACGCCTGCCCGGTGCCGGAAGGTTAAGGAAGGGAGTTAGCAGCAATGCGAAGCCCTCGACCGAAGCCCCGGTGAACGGCGGCCGTAACTATAACGGTCCTAAGGTAGCGAAA
>CAZQSL010000165.1:0-6437 GCA_964595945.1 uncultured bacterium | reverse complement strand
CCGTCTTTGGTGTCGAACTGTGTTTCATAGGTGAAATCCGGCGCCACTGCCCCGACTTTGATCATTTCGGCTTTCGCTGAGATGGCAAATGCGAAAACCATGATCACTATTGCTGCGAACCCTGTCAATACGCTTTTTCTTCCTGTCATTTTGTCTCCTCCAAAATTGATTGATAAGCATTTTATTCTTTTTCGACATGCTTTTCAATGCTTTTTTTCAACCGTTCACGGGAAATGATCAGGCAAGCAAAGAAGGTAGTGGAAGAGCAGCGGTCGGGGCGGAGATGGAGTCGCGGATGTGGGCAAGGGAGGCTCGTTGTGTGCAGGTTGCGTTTTGACTTCCCGGTGATTTTCCGCTGGCTGCGTTTTGGTTTTTCGCGAGTGTATTTGTGGTATGCGCCCCAGTAGTCGCTGCCGATTGTGCCGCCGAATTGTGTGCCGAGGATTTCTTCGAGTACTTTGGCGCCACGTGATTTGTCGATGTGGGACAGTGCGAAATTGTCTGCGCGGAAGGCCCATGTCCAGTGTTTTTCCTTGCGGTCTTTGTGGCCGGGTTCGTCTATGTTGATGCATGGCTCGCGGCGGATTTGTTCGCGAAGTTCATCGTATGCGGGAGCGAGCGTTTCGGATACGGCGGCGATGGTTTTCGCCAGATAGCCGTCAGAAAGGCTCACTCCGAGGACATCGCGTAATGAATCTGTCCGCACTTCACACATCGGCAGGCCGCTCCGCGATGCTCAGTCACAACGATGGGGCGCGGCGCAAGCTCCACCTGCTGCACAACTCGCGGGGGGCACACCTGCGCCCACCTCGACCGCCCCGTCACACATCGGGCATTCGCTCATCCCATACGTGCGCACATCATCGATCTCGTCTGGCCCGAACTCCACACGCACAACAAGCGGGGCCATTGCGGCTGCCCGCCGATACTGGGCCACTTCCCTTCCCGCCCCTGCCACCGCCCGGCTAACAATGTCGCTCGACGGCGGCTTCGATGCGTTCCCGGAATTCTTGCTGAGTCGCGCAACCATCTCTTCCAACCTCGACACGGCCTCTTCCAGAATAATCACGGTGTTCTTCAGCGCAACCACCTTCTCGCGGAGCTGTCGGTTCTCCTCGCGTAACCAGGCATTCTCAGTCGCAAGTTCCTCACACGTTGGCATGTGCCTATTTCCCATGCCTATATGCTACTACTTATTCGGAAAATCAATAGAGGCTCTATTGTGCGCTATCGTCCTGTATGCGCCCCCGTGAACGGTTACAATACTCATAATTCTTCAGTTGCGCTGATTTTCTGGCGCCCGCAGTCAGAACTTCGCCAATGCCTGATAGCCGAGGTGTGCGAAGAGATGGTCGAGGATGACAAGCGCCGTGTAACATTCGGCGACGGGCCAGATGCGGCCTACGATGGTTGGATCGCGGCGTGTGATGGCAGCAAGCTGGGTGTTTTCACGAGTGTATTTGTCGATTGTGTGTTGGGGTCTGTCGATGGTGGGGGTTGGTTTGACGGCGAGGCGTACTATTATGGGCTGGCCGGTAGTGAGTCCGCCAGTTATGCCGCCGGCGTTGTTGGTGTCGAACTGTACTTTTCCGTCCACGCTGTGCATCTGATCATTGGATTCGTAGCCTGTCATATCCTTGACGGAGAATCCCGCGCCGATTTCCACCCCTTTTACTGCTCCGATGCCGAGCATGCGGCCGAGTTCGGCATCGAGTTTGTCGAAGACCGGTTCGCCGAGTCCGGCCGGTGCGCCGAGCACGACGACTTCGACGATGCCGCCTGAGGAATCTCCGGTGGCGGTGATGCGGTTGCAGGCGGCGAGCATTTCCTCAGCGGATTCTACATCGGGACAATTGACGACATGGTGCACGTTGTAGCGATTTCTGATGTCTGCCGGGCCGAGCGATAGTGTCATTTCGCGGATTTTGTCGATCTCATTTTCGACCTGGGCGAGCACTGCCATTTTTTCGAGGAACCGCATTTCGGGCGTGATGCGTCCACGTACGAAAAGCTCCTGGTAAAACGGGTCGAGGTCGCATCGCATCTGGCGGTAGCGCGCGGCGGCCGCGCAGGCTGTTTCGTGGTCGATTTCTGGAGCGCGGACGCCGGCCATTTCGCGGATGTACGAAAAGATACGTATGCCGTGTCCTGCGAGCACCTTCTTCGCGATGGAGCCGGCAGCTACTATCGCGGATGTGTAGCGTCCGCTGAATATGCCCGCCCCGACTGCGTCGTCGTTGGGGCCATACTTCATGAATGATGCGTACGAAGCATGCCCGGGCCGTGGTGTGCGGTTGGTATCCTGATATTGTTTGATGTGGATGAAGTGTCGGTCGAGATTGGGGATAAGCACCGTGATGGGCGTGCCGTTCGTGAGGTTGCGGTTGGCAGCGCCTTCGATGGTCTCGGCGGGATTGACGCCGGTGTAGATCACGGGGATATCAGGCTCTTTTCGCGGCGATGAGAGTTCGTCGGCTCCGGGTTTCCGAAGGAGCAGGTCAGCGTAGATTTCCTGTTCGGAAAGCAGCAGGCCGGGTGGTATGCCCTGGACCGTCGCGGAGAGACCTTCCTGATAGGAGCCTCCCGAAATTGTTGTCTGAATGAGTCTGCCGAAATGGCAACCGATCATTTTCGCCTCCAAATATTACGCCGGATGATGCTCATATTTTTTAGCATGGCATACTATCCTACGGCGATGATTGCCCATCCGTGAAGTCCCTGAACAATTCATATTTTAGGGAAATATCGAGCATTTGAAAACCACGGTGGTAAAAAACTGCCCTTACGGGTATGATAGACGGATATTAGCGGGCATAAGGCCAAACGAAAGGTCAATGACGGAGGCGTGCGAAATGAGCGCAACAGGCAGACAGAGGGTATTCATCAGTGGGTGTTCGACAGGCATTGGCAGGGCTCTCGCAATGGAATTCGCGACACGGGGGCATGATGTCATAGCGACCGCCCGAAAGGTCGAGACACTCAGCGACCTCGCTGGCAAGGGCATGCTCACCCTTCCTCTCGACGTCACTTCGACTGAATCCATAGACGCCGCGATCGACTCTTCGGTCAAGTCGAAGGGCGGGATCGACATTCTCGTCAACAACGCGGGATTCGGCCTCATGGGGCCCATCGCCGAAATATCCCTCAACGATCTCCGCCGCCAGTACGAAACAAATATCATTGGCCCCGTCGCGCTCGCGCAGGCGGTCTTTCCGCTTATGTGCAAACAGCAGCGCGGCTGCATCGTCAATGTCAGCAGCGTATCCGGCGTACTCACGAGCCCATTTTCAGGCGCATACTGCTCATCCAAGTCAGCGTTCAATTCCATATCCGATGCCATGCGTATGGAAATGGCGCCTTTCGGTGTCAGTGTTGTCACAGTACAGCCCGGCGCGATCAGATCGAAATTCGGCGATACCGCCGCCAGTTCGCTCGCGGGCATTTTCAGGGATGACTCGCCATACAAACCGCTTATCGGCTACATGGAAAAACGCGCGCAGTCAGGCCAGATGGGTGCAATGGAAGCTGAAGAATTCGCAAAAATCGTCGTATCTGGATGCACTTCACAAAATCCGCCTATCTTCATCCGTGCCGGAAAAAACTCATCCCTGATGCCCTTTATGCGACGGTTTGTACCGCAGAGTGTCATCGACAACATGATGGTAAAACGGTTCGGGCTCGACACCATCAACAAATGACAGCCGATCAGTTTGTCAGGCATGGAAACCCCCATTTTGATTATCCTGTTTAACCGTATGAAGAATGCCGCGTCATTTCTTTCAGCGGCAGGGCGCAGCTAAAATTTCGACTTGGAGATGAACGATGAACAAGACCATTACTTATCTGGCGGCACTACTTGTGGTTTTCGCGACAGCCGCTTTCGCGGGAAGCAAATTTCTTGCAAAGGGTTCGAGCGCTCCGGCATTCACTCTTCAGGATCAGCACGAAAAGACATTCTCATATCAACCTGGCAAGGGATATGCCGCAGTGATCATAATCTCCGGCAAGGGTAATTTCAAACGAGCCGCCATTCTTAACAAAGAACTCGAAAAGAAATATTCCGAGCATGGCCTGCACATTTACTTCGTCGCCAACCTCAAAGGCGCTCCGTCATTTGTAAAAAGCAAAATAATCAAAAAAATCAAGGGGCCCGAAAATCCGTCAGTGCTCCTTGACTGGAAAGGCGCAGTCGCAAAAGCCTATGGCTATGATGCTGCCGACATGAATGTTATTGTAATCGACAAGACATCGAAGATCGCCTATACGGCTGTCATCCACGAAGACACCGAGGCGAAAGACACGGCTACCGCCGAGTCGGCGATCAAGGCCGCAATAGGGAAATAGTCCACGACATATTATCAACTGTATATGGAAGCGGGGCTTCGCGCTCCGCTTTTTTCATTGTAAGAATACTATTCCAGAATCCACTTGCTATAATTAGCATCGGTAATTACCGGCTTACACCGGAAAATATTTAGGCGATATGGATGAAATATACTTTTTTTGCATTTCTCACATTCTACATGCTGTTCTCGGTTACAGCATTCTCCCAGCAACCGCAGGCAATAAGTTCAGGCGATCCCGCGCCATCGTTTTCCATCAAGGATCAATACGGCAATTTCGTCTCATACCAGCCCGGCACGGGCAAACCCGCCGTTCTGATAATGTTCGACCGCTACGACTACGAGCAGGCAATATCATTCATCGCAGCGACACGTGACAAGTATGCCGGGACCGAACTCCAGTTGCTATGCGTGGCAAGCACCCGCGATGTATCCATCCTTTTCCGTAGCTTCATCACAAAAAAACTCCGCAAGCCCAATATTCCATCGGTGCTGCTCGACTGGAAAGGCGTGGCCACTGGTCCCTACAACTACAATCCGGAACATCCCAATATCATTGTGATCGGAAGAGATTCGAATATCGCATATATCGGCGCAATACACGAAGGAAGCAAAGCCGATGTACTGATGGCCGACATCGCGATCAAACATGCCCTCATGCCACTCGAATCCACTTTCGGCATTCCACAGGAAAACAAACCATGACCGGACACGGCAATAAGCCAGCATTTGAGAAAAGGTACTATGCGTTCAGCGACTACCTCAAGGCCACTTTTGGCTGCAAGGTCTACAAAGTCACCATTGACGCGGGATTCACCTGTCCCAACCGTGATGGCACATTCTCCACAGGAGGATGTATCTACTGCAACAACGCAGGCTTCAGCCCCAACTCGCGCCGGCAACCCGCCACTGTCTCCGACCAGGTTATTAACGGCATGGAAATACTGCGCCGCCGCTACAAAGCCAAAAAATTCATCGCCTACTTCCAGGCATACACAAGCACATACGCACCCGTCAAATACCTCGAACCACTCTACCACGAAGCTATCGCTCACGAAGACATCGCCGGCATCTCGATCGGCACACGCCCCGACTGCGTACCACCAGATGTCATCGACATGATTGCACATCTTTGCCCCGAACGCGAAACCTGGATCGAACTTGGATTGCAATCCTGCGACGATGCGTCTCTTGCACGACTCAATCGTGGTCACACTGTCGCACACTTCGAAGACGCGATGCACCGCATAAAGCAGTTTCCGAATATCAAAACCTGCGCGCATATCATCCTCGGCATCCCATGGGAATCGCGCGAAACGATGCTGCAGTCCGCCACTTTCATTTCAGACCTCGGAGTCGACTCGGTAAAGATACATTTGCTCCACATTCTTCGCGACACCCCACTTGAGGACATGTACAATCGCGGCGAAGTCACTCTCCTCGAATTTCCCCAATATATAAGCCTCGCCTGTGATTATCTCGAACGCCTCGACTCCCGCATCACCATACAGCGGCTCACCGCAGACGGCCCCTCAGACATGCTCATCGCGCCCTCATGGGCCAACGAAAAAAAACGCACCATCGACAAAATCGAAAAAGAACTTCTCAAACGAGACACTCGCCAGGGGGCCATGCGCCCAGTCAATATCCACCATCATCCTGAAAAGCCATATAGTATGTACGCTAATGAGCAAGCACCAGATTGAGCAAAAATGAATTCCCTAATTCTATCCCAGAATTAGGGTTTTTAATCGCCGGGGTGCAAGGAAAGTTTTTGCAGCATCTCCTATTTTTGTCCGAGTTCGGGTAATATATGCAAAATTGGCTGACGAAAAAATGAAAGATACCCATCGTTTTTTTGCCGGGCAAAAACCATCCGGCTCAATATTTTCCTGAATATTGAGACTGTGACAAGGACAATACACGCAGATGAAAAAAACAATTATTGGACTTGGACTCGCTATTTTTGCGTTTGCGCTGCTTGTGATCGGTCCGAGAGCAATGGCGGTCTGGCTGATCGTGGCTACTGTCTTCGGCCTCAGGGAGTATTATGAAAAACATCGCTCAAAAGGGCTACGCCCCTTGCCACTGATT
>CAZQSL010000164.1:0-6462 GCA_964595945.1 uncultured bacterium | reverse complement strand
GCGGAGAACCTTTTTTGCAAAAAAGGTTCTCCGCGAGTATTCCGTGAACGGTTACCATTTTTTGCGTTTTGCCACGCTGCGTGTTTTTGTCATCATCGTGTAGTGTGTGGCGCCGCTGTTTTCCACCCTTGCTGCTTCACGGCTGGCATCAGTCCCGCGAGCGCGTTATGGGTGATGAAGTATGTTTTCTGCCTCTGCCGCCTCGGAGACTCAGGGGCGTCAGTTTCTATGATTCTTTGCTGTCAGATGTGAAAACAGCCTGTGTGTCAGTTATAATTTTCCATGCAGTGTGACGGGATGACGTGATCATTCGGCTCCCCGGACCGTGAAAGGATTTTTTTATGCGACCGGCAATCAGGCCATTGTTGTTGGTAACAGTATTTTCATTTACCTTTTCCATGATGTTTTTTTCTCCCGCGGTTTCGAAAGAGAGCGGCGACAAAAAGAAGGACAAGAAGGAAAGCTCTCTCGTGATCCGCAACAGGATTGGCAGCTATCTGAAAAAAAACAAGCATGTCCTCATCTACTTTTACTCGGACACGATCAGGGACAGCCTCGATGATCTCAACCGCGTGCAGAATGTCGCTGCTGCCGCGAAAGCGGTGGCGCTCGCCGTCGATGTCGACAAGTATCCCGACCTGCGCGAAGCCTATGATGTGCAGTATGCCCCCACCCTGCTGCTGCTACGGCACGATGCGGGATTGTCCGACACCTGGGTCGTGGATTTCCCGGATGCGGACATCAAGCGATCGCTTGCGGCTCGCAGACCACAGGACCCGCAGAAAAAGATCAGTGCCGCCACGGCAGCCGGCAAGCCACAGCTACTGTTCTTCGCAGCCCCGTGGTGTGGTTATTGCCGCAAGATCACGCCGGATATCGACCGTTTTGCCCGTGACTTCGGCAAATCCGTCGCCGTCACCAGGATCAATATTGACAACTACGGCAGCGTTAGCGAGCCATATATGATACAGGGTGTGCCGATCATCCTCATCATTGATTCCAACGGAGTCGCCGCCGCGCGCACGGGCTATCCTTCGGGTTATAATGATTACATTTCACTCTTTGGGCAAATTGGAGTAAAATTGAATATGTCGGCTCCGGAAAAATCGACGCCGAAACCGTCCGGCGCCTAATCTCGCGAAAGGGACTTGCCAATGAGCGACCGAGAGTATCGTAAAGCTGCCGAATTGCTTGCGTCGGCGAATCACGCCGTAGCTCTCACGGGCGCCGGCATCAGCACTCCATCCGGCATACCTGATTTCCGCAGTCCCGGCACCGGCATCTGGGAAAACGCCGACCCGGCTGAAATGGTTTCCATCGATTCCTTTCTCCGCAACCCCGGCGCATTCTTTTCCTTCCTCTCTCCTTTGATCGAAAAGATCGCCGCCGCGCCGCCAAACCCCGCGCACGCCACTCTCGCGAAATGGGAACGCCAAAACCGCCTCCGCGCACTCATCACTCAAAACATCGACTCGCTCCATCAGAAAGCGGGCTCATCTACAGTGATCGAACTCCACGGCACATGCGCGATTTCCCACTGCACGGAGTGCGCCAGGTCGTTCACCGCAGAAGCCATTTACCCCGCAATCTCGTCCGGTGCCGTACCCCGATGCGACTGCGGAGCAATCATCAAACCCGATGTCGTACTATTCGGCGAGGCGCTCCCCAAAAATGCTCTCGAAGCCGCACAGCATCACGCCGAAAGCTGCGATCTCATGATCGCCATCGCATCGTCTCTAACTGTTTCTCCAGCCTCGATCATCCCGCAGATAGCCAAGCGGTGCGGCGCGGCTCTCATCATCATCAATCTCCAGCCCACCTATCTCGATAATTACGCCGATGTGCTGATACGCGAACGCGTCGAAATCGCGCTCCCGGCCATTGACGACAGGATACTCTGACTTATGACCAATCTGAAAAAACACATTCTCATTGTCGATGACGACCGCGAACTCTGCTATATGCTTCAGCGTTACCTTACCATCAAGGGCTTCAATGTCACCACTGCCTACTCGGGCGAAGACGCCCTCTCTCTCGTCAGCCACACACGCTTCGATCTTGTCATCCTCGATGTAATGATGCCGGGCATAGACGGCTATGAGGTCTGCCAGCGCATTAAAATCCAGCGCGAACTCAACCGCATTCCCATCCTCATGCTTTCGGCAAAAAGCACCGATCAGGATCGTATCGAAGGCCTCAAAACCGGCGCCGACGCCTATATCTGCAAACCATTCGAAAGTCTCGAACTCTTCAAAGCCATCAATGACACTATCGAAAAAAATCACAACGCCTTCATCATCGACGGCGTGCAGTACGAAATCTCGTTCCAATTCGAAAGCCGCTTCGCCTATCTCGAAAAAGTCAACAATCTCATTGCCCAGCTATTCGCACGCACCGAACTCGCCCCCGATGAAATATGGGAACTGAAACTCGCCCTTCACGAACTTTCCATAAATGCCATCGAACATGGCAACAAGCTGAATCCCCGGAAATCTGTCACTATCTGGTGCTGTCTGTACGCTGACAGGCTCGAACTCGAAATCCAGGATGAAGGCGATGGATTCAACATGGGGGCAATCCCGGACCCAACCGATGCTGCCGGCCTCTGGCGGGACCGCGGCCGTGGGATTTTCCTCGTCAGTCAACTGGTCGATGATATCCAGTATCTCGACGGAGGCAGCCGCGTCCGCCTCACCCGCTCACTGACCGGCGAACGAAAACGCGCGAAATGCCCGCCGGCATGATCTCCCTTCTCCAACCGAAATGCCATTTCCCCCTTTCCATTAACTTTTCCGGCTTTCATCTGTCATATAATAATAGCAATCATGCGGCTCACGCCGCCCTGCCGTGGAGGCCGAACGAATCTATGGAATTAACCGGTTGTGTAACCGTACATGTCACGACACCAGACGAAGAGACTGCTGTCGAAATCGTTAAAACGATCGTAGGCGAACGCCTTGCCGCCTGCGCTTCCATATCCGGCCCCATCAGGTCGATCTATCACTGGGACGGCCGGGTAAATGACGAAACAGAATACGAGTTCGTCGCAAAAACCACCGCTGCCCTGTTTGACTCGCTCGCTGCCCGCATACGACAGCTCCATCCGTACAAAGTACCGCAAATCATCGCGACTCCCATCACCGCAGGCACGACGGACTACATAGCATGGATAGCCCAATCGACCGGAGGCGATGCTTGACCCCAAGACGCGTGATCACACTTCTGACTGATTTCGGCGACGAAGACGCCTATGCCGGTATAATGAAAGGCGTCATCTGCTCCATCGCACCGGAGGCCAGCATCGTCGACATCTCTCACAATGTCCCGTCATTCATGATACACACCGGCGCCTATCTCCTCTGGTCATGCTACTCGTCATTCCCTCCCGGCACCGTCCACTGCGCCGTCGTCGACCCCGGAGTGGGAGGCAACCGACCGCCTGTCGCGGTCGAATACAAAAAACACTTTTTTGTCCTTCCCGACAACGGACTCATCAGCATGGTGCTCGCCGACGGCGGCAGACACCGCTCATGGATCATCACCAATCCGGACTTCACCGCAAAACACATCAGCGGCACATTCCACGGGCGCGACATCTTCGCACCCGCCGCCGCGCATATCGCCGCCGGCGCAAAGCCTTCCGACGCCGGTCCAGCGTGCGAGGTGACCACTTCCGAAACTCTCATGGCTCCCTTCGCAAAACACGCGCGCGGCGCTGCCGTCACGGGCTCCATCGTACACATCGACCGTTTCGGCAACTATATCACCAGCATCCGGGGTAAGACTGCCGCACGTTTCCCCACCCACTCGGCCATTGTCTCCGCCGGCAAATGCAACATCATCGGCATCTCGCGGACATACTGTGAAAAATCTCCCGGCGAACTCGTCGCATATACAGGCAGCACCGGCCTGCTCGAAATCGCCGTCGTCAGAGGCAGCGCCGCCGATACTTTGCGCCTCCCTCATGGCGCGCCAATCATCCTTCGGGGAAAACCTGGTAAATAATGAACCGTTTCGCGATCATACTCTTTTGGGCCGCTCTCGCATTCTCCATCATGACGGGCAGTGTTGCCGCGCGCGCCGGCATGTTCGACATAGACGAACTCAAAGAAGTCGAAATCGGCCATGACGCTGCACAGTCCATCCTCAAGCACTACGGCGAATACAAAAACCCGATCGAGATGAACCGACTGCTCGGCGTCACCGCGCCCCTCGTCAAGGCAAGCGGCCGCCCTCATCTCGACTACCATTTCTATATAGTCAACACGCGTTCAGTCAACGCGTTCGCACTCCCGGGCGGCTTCATTTTCGTCACGAGCGGCCTCATGGACTTTATCGAAAACGATGACGAACTCGCCGCTGTCATCGGACACGAACTCACCCATGTCGCTCTCCGCCACAGTGTCACAATGATCAAAAAAGACCTCCGAGACTCTCTCATCAACATGGCGATACTCGTCGCCACCCGAGAACCCAACGCCATGCTCGCAAATCAGATGATCCAGCAATCCAAGGTCGACATGTATGGCCGTCAGGCCGAAATCGACGCCGACCGCTTCGGCATCAGATATGCTCAGGCTGCCGGTTTCGATCCGGTGTACTTCCTCACTTTCCTCGAAAAACTCGAACGAAACAGCACGCACGAGCCCGATCTGCTCCAGGATTATTTCGACTTCCACCCGCCCATGGATGAACGCAAGGCCCTCGTGCGCTCCGAACTACTGTCCATCGGACTGGACCCCGAAAAACGCTCAAGCCCATTCTATTCCGTAGCAGGCCGCGTGCATGTCGAACAGTCCGCCGCCCCGGATGCCTCGACCGTCACCATATCCGGCGGCGGCAGCGTGATCGCATCCATCGCCGATCCCGGCGGTTTTTCATCACCTTACGAGCGCGCCCGCCACATCGCTTTCGTGCTCAACACCCTGCTCGAAAAAAAAGTGAGAATGTACGAATTCTCCAAAAAACTCTCCGGCGAACGCTGGGGCGTATGGTGCGGCAACACTCTGGTCATCGACGTCCGATCAGCCGACCTCAAGATCGAAGACACACTGGACGCTTCTGCTCTCGCGGATAAATGGCTCGCTTCCATAAAGAGTTTTTTATGGAAAGATTTTGTGAAGGAAGACCTCTGAAATGGCTAGACTGCTACTGATCGACGACGAACAGAAAATCACGAGAATTTTCGCCAAGGCACTCGGAGAAGTCGGTCACGACGTCATCACTGCCCCCACAGTGGATACAGGTCTGTCTGTGCTCTGCGAGGAAAAGATCGACGTCGCGCTCTGCGATCTCGTAATGCCGGACCGGGGCGGTCTCGATTTTCTCCGCGCCGCAGCAGAGATAGCACCCGATATGCCGGTCATCATCGTCACGGGCCATGGCTCGGTCGAGTCGGCTGTCAATGCTATGAAACTCGGCGCGTTTGACTACATAATTAAACCTTTCAACATCGACGAAGTCGATATGTCCGTGCGCCGCGCAGCCGAACACGTCCGCCTCGTCAACGAAAATATCGCTCTCAAAACACAGATAGGCAAGGTCTACAGCTACGACAACATCATCGGCAACAGCGAGCCTGTCAGGAAAATATTCTCGATCATCGACCGCGTAAAAGACACCCACAGCAATGTACTGATCACAGGCGAAAGCGGCACCGGCAAGGAGCTCGTCGCCAAGGCCATTCACTACAACGGCACCCTCCGCGCAAAACCATTCGTCACTGTCAACTGCGCGGCACTGTCCGACAACCTGCTCGAAAGCGAGCTTTTCGGACATGTCAAAGGCGCGTTTACCGGCGCGCTGCGCGACCGCGCGGGCTATTTCGAAGAAGCCGACGGCGGCTCGATCTTTCTCGACGAAATCGGCGAATTTACTCCGAGCCTCCAGTCACGCCTGCTTCGCGTGATCCAGGAAAACGAATACGTCAGAGTCGGCGACAGCCGTCCCCACAAAGTCAACGTACGCATCATCGCCGCCACCAACCGCGATCTCGAAAATGATGTCAAAGATAAAACGTTTCGCGAAGACCTGTTCTACAGGCTCAATGTCATCCATATCCACATCCCTTCTCTGTGTGACCGCATCGGCGACCTGCCACTGCTCGTCAATCACTTCCGCACACGCTTCAACGAACAACTCGGCCGTGATATTTCAGGCTTCTCCGACGATGTGATGAGCCTGTTTGCCAACTACAACTGGCCCGGCAACATTCGCGAGCTCGAAAACGTGATCGAAAGCGTTTTTACATTCTGCGACTCCGGCAGGATTACGCTCGACGCGATCCCCGATCCGATACTGACGCGTCTGCGCAGAAGTGCCGACTCAAACCCGATGGCACTCCCCTACAAGGAAGCCCGGAAATCCGTTATGACTGATTTCCACAGACAGTATCTCACACATCTCATCGCCCGCTGCAACGGCAACATCAGCAAAGCCGCCGCAGAATGCGATATGGACCGC